>JAHJDU010000505.1 GCA_018812385.1 Pseudomonadota bacterium | reverse complement strand
GACCGATACATGGGGCTGCAACTACCCCCATCATAAGTCCCATGAATAAAGAACCTAAATATCCTGTATGTGATTTTGTTGCAGCCTGCATAAGTCCATAAGGAACCCGCAATTCCCAGAACCCGAACAGGCTGAAAGAAAGAGAAACCAAAAGAGCTGCTATAATCATTAATACCAGGGGGTGCTGGAGTAATGCTCCCATCAACCCACCTGTCAGGGCAGCAAACACACCGATCATTGAATTTGTAAAGGCGAGTCCGCCCACATAGCACAAGCCGTGGATAATAGTCTGTCCTTTGCCGCTCCTGCCGCCAAAATAGGATATGGTGACGGGGATGAGGGGATATACGCATGGAGTAAGGTTCAGGGCCATTCCACCGACAAAAATACCCAGAAGTGTCCAGATCATGGCCCAGCCATGTAATTGACCATAGGCATTGTTTTTGGAAGAGTCTGAAACCTCTTTGGTTTGGTCTATACCCGTTGTTCCTGCTGGAGCGCTTTTTACAGGCAATCCTTTTGCATGCCATTCAGGATAGCCAAGCGGATCACGATAAATGTTTGTGTAACCAAGTTTTACAGCCACACGGGCTGCCGAGTCGCTTCGGACTCATGCCAGGCCAGCTCAGTAGAAAACAATGGTCCGGTCTTTATCCGGCCCTAAAAATTTTTCAAGGGAAACTTTTTTCTGCCACCTGGAAAGCCAGGTTGGTTCCATGGGAAAATTGACAGCTTGTTTGATATGTCCCGTTCTAAATTCCCACTCCTGGCGGGTATCAACAAGTAAAAGGCTATCAGGGTCTTCCTGGTATTTTTTCCAAAGCTCATCTGTTTTTATAAGGCTATAACCACCAGCCTCTGATTCTGCCACCACATCCTCCCAGGAAGCATCCTTGGGAGTAACCGCCTGATTGGTAACCCACAACGCACTGATTGTCAGGCAGATTACAATCAATGCAGTGAAATTCTTTTTAATCGTTTTCAAATGACTTTCCTTGAATTATTATTCACCTGATGCCACAGACAGTCCCATGGCACGCCAGTCCTGGACACCTTCTTCAAGGCGGACAGCATGATATCCTTTTTTATTTAACAACTCGACAGCCTCCACAGAAAGGACACAATAAGGTCCCCGGCAATAGGCAACAATTTCCTTGTTTTTTGGGAGTCTTGCCAGCATGAACTCAAGCTGTTTTAAAGGTACAGACAGGGCACCATTAATATGACCTGCCACAAACTCTTCTGGTGGACGGACATCTAATATGATCACCTCTTCTTTTTTAATACGTTCTATCAATGCATTCCGGTCAATGGGTTCCATCCCTTTTTTGCCTTTAAGAAAGCGGTTTTTAATCTGTTCAATTTCTGCGATCCGATTCTCAGCAACCTTGCGCATGGATAAAAAGAATTCGCATACCATGGGCGCAGGCCTGTAAACCACATATAATCCTTTTTTTTCCTGTTCAACCAGACGGGAATTTTTTAATACCTGGAGGTGTTGGGATGTATTGGCAATGGTAAGGGCTGTTTCATTTGCAAGGTTTTCAACTGTCCTTTCCCCCTGGCAGAGTATATCCAGCAGTTCCAATCGTTTTGGGCTTGAAACGGCTTTGCCGATCCGTGAAAATTGATCGTATATTTCATCTTTAAAACGCCTGTTAGGGTTCATCGTATTCTACTCCTCTATTATTCAAGCAATTACTTGAATACTAACATATGAATATTTTTTGTCAAATAAAAAAAGTTGTCAAACACTAACTCAAAGCCACAGAGACTTTAAAAGCCACAGAGACTTTAAAAGCCCAGATTTTTAAAAATAAATTGATTTTTTACCCAGTAAATTTAATAATAAATTTTATTTTCTTAGGATAAGGTCGTCATCTTGAAACTTAAGGGATAAAACAATCTATGTTAACAAAAGTGGCAGGGCCATGGAGAATATAAGATTAAACAGGTATTTTATCGTGACCTGTATATTATTAATTATTGTTACATTTGCCTTTCAAAGCCTGGCAGCAGAGCCCAG
>JAHJDU010000504.1 GCA_018812385.1 Pseudomonadota bacterium | reverse complement strand
AAAGTTCATGAAGACAAGCTCAAAAGGCTTGGTGTTCCAATATACACATCCCATTCCATTGTATCGGCCAATGGAAAAGAATCGGTTTCTTCCATCACCATTGCCGGGATCGATAAAAACTTTAAGGTCATTGAAGGTACGGACCAAACCTTTGAGTGTGACACTATCTTGATCGCAGTCGGTCTTGAATCTGTTTCAGAATTCACCGAGGAAGCCCGCTCTGCGGGCATCAAGGTGTTTGCCGCAGGGGATGCTTCTGAAATTGCCGAAGCCTCTTCCGCCATGTTCAATGGTAAAATCGCAGGCGTAAAAGTTGTTCAGCACTTCATTCCTGATGCAAAAGAAATCCCTGAGTCCTGGTATGAAAAGGCAGGAATTTTAAAATCCCATCCAGGACCTGTTCAGGAGATTTATGCCCTGGGCCATGAACACGGAATCTTTCCTGTGATTCACTGCAAACAGGAAATCCCCTGCAATCCCTGCAGCACAGTTTGCGCAGAAGGCTCCATCCAGATGCAGGGAGATCCCATTAAAGGCCTGCCCATATTTGACGGCCAGTGCAAAGGATGCATGAAATGCCTTGCCATCTGCCCGGGTCTTGCCATCACCCTTGTGGATTACAGGAAAGACAAGGACAACCCTGTGGTTTTTCTCCCCTATGAAGTTTCAAACTTTGAAGTTAAAAAAAATGATGAGATAGCCCTGGTGGATGTGGATGGAAATCCCCTTGGGACATTTAAGGCCCTTGGCGCAAGGGCAACAAAAGACAGCGACCGCACCCAGATTGTAAGGGTCCGGGTGCCAAAAAAGATTGCCAAAAAAGTGGTGGCCTTTACAATCCAGAAAAAAGAAGTTACCCAGAAACTGACCCGAAAAATCCCCCATGATCATATCCAGGACGATGAGGTGGTCTGCCTTTGCGAACGAGTTACAGCAGGTCAGATCAGGGAACTTGTTAAAAAAGGCATTACAGATATGAATCAGATCAAGGCCATTTCAAGGGCCGGCATGGGACCCTGCGGGTATAAAACCTGTGAAAACCTCATGAACCAGATTTTCCGGGCAGAAAAAACCGCCCGGGAAGATATCACTAAAAATGTTCGACGACCCCTTTTTGTTGAAATTCCCCTGGGCAAATTTGCCAATGGAGGTCAATAATGAAAAATTATGATGTCATCATTATCGGTGCAGGTTCTGTTGGCGTTCCTGCTGCCTTGTCCCTGGCCCAGAATAAGGTTAAGGTTCTTGTCATTGATGCGCTGCCATCGCCAGGTCAAGGACAGAACAAAAAAGCCATTGGCGGCATCAGGGCCACCCATTCTGATAAAGGCAAAATTTTAACCTGTCAGAGAAGTATTGAAATTTTTTCCACCTGGAAAAAAATCCATGGAGATGATATCGGCTGGATTCAGAACGGATACAGTTTTCCTGCCTATACAGATGAGGACGCAAAAAAACTAAAAGATTTAATGAAAATTCAGAAATCCTTTAACCTGGATATCGACTGGCTCACCCCAAAAGAATATCTTGAAATAGTTCCAGGCATTAACAAAAAAAACCTGAAAGGCGCCACCTATTCGCCCAGAGACGGCAGTGCCTCACCCTTGCTTGCCATTAATGCCTTTTATTTTAAAAGTCTTGAATATGGTGCACAATATAAATTCAAAGAAAATGTTTTGGCCATCTCTATTTTAAATGATAAAGAAATAAAAATTAAAACCGACAAAGGCGAATACACGGCTGCAAAGGTTATCAATGCCGCAGGAAATTATGCCCGTCATATGGGCCAATTGATCGGCCTTGATTTTCCCGTGGAACCGGACAGCCATGAAGGTGCCATAACAGAACCGGTTCAAAGGTTTTTCGGTCCCATGATCGTTGATTTAAGACCTTCCCAGGACCCGGCTACAGAAGATTCAGCCAATTTTTATTTTTACCAGAACAATGAGGGCCAGGTGGTTTTCTGCCTGACACCCAGGCATCTTATGAAAGGTACAGCCAGTGAAGCTACATCAGTATTCCTGCCCCAGGTGGCAAAACGAATGGTAGCTCTTTTTCCAAAACTTGCCAATCTTAAGGTCCGGCGAACCTGGCGGGGACAATACCCCATGACACCTGACGGGTTCCCCATTGTCGGAGAAACAAAAGAATTTCCTGATTTTATTAATGCCATTGGAATGTGCGGCCAGGGCTATATGTTAGGCCCGGGGCTTGGAGAATTATTAAGCAGAATTGTAACTTGCCAGTTGACCCAGGATGATATAGATGTTTTAAAACATTTTAATTTATATAGAGATTTTTCCGGAATAGAACAATTTAAATAGACGTCCCTTAAGGACCTAATAATGTTTAAAAAAGCCAAGCAAAACCGAGTATTCCAGGATGTGGTTGAACAGATACAGGGTGCCATTCTTAATGGCAAGCTTATGCCGGGCACCAAACTTCCGCCGGAACGGGAATTAAAAGACATGTTCAACACCAGCCGGGGAACCTTAAGGGAAGCCTTAAGAGTGCTTGAGCAAAAAGGGCTCATTGAAATTAAACTGGGTGTCTCAGGCGGAGCCATAGTAAAACATATTGGTACCGATCCCATTGTTGAGTCCCTGGCCCTTTTAATCCGTTCAGGAGGTGTCTCTCTTGAACATCTTGCAGAATTTCGAATCAAAATCGAGGGCAGCCTTATGGAGCTTGCCGCCTCCCGCGCCACAAAAAAAGATATCAAGGAACTGGAAACGCTGTTTAATCAGGCAAAAGCCTGCTATGAAAAAAATGACTGGGAAAATTTTCTAAAGACGGATGAAAAAATGCACACCTATATCGGCACCATGACCCGGAACCCTGTATTCCAGTTTGTGCAGAAAAGTATCCACGACAATATTCATCGGTATTATGCTGAATACCTTCCCATGAACAAGGAAAGAACCCTTGAAAACCTTACAGACTTTGAAAAGATCATTGATGCCATGAAAGTCAATGATGCAAAAACAGCTTCTGCCATTATCATGGATCACGTCAAGCGGTTCAGTGACAAAATGCAGGCAAAAATAAACAGTGATTCCTAATTGGAAATTATCGGAAAATGCCTGCTTGACAATTTTGTCTGTAAACTGGTAATTCATTATTTACGTGAAGATATTCCATCCTGCGCAGTTTCATATTCTAACTGGTCATGATTGTTTAATTTCACCGCTTTTTTAAACTTTTGTTTACATCTTTATAAAGAAAGTCCATTATACTCAAAACAGACAAAATATGGAACTGGCAAATAAATCATTTTGTTACATAAATTTCAAAATAATAATCAAGGCAGCCCATGATGGATAATTTTGTTTCCGCAGATTCCCAAAAGGCCAATATCTTAATTGTTGATGATGAACCCATGATAAGAGACCTGCTTGAAAATACCATGGCAAGAACTGGCTATTCCTGCTCCTTTGCTGAGGATGGTGTAAAAGCATTGGAAATGCTCGCCTGGCAGACCTTTGATATAGTGGTTACTGACATTGATATGCCGGTAATGAATGGGATTGAGCTTGCCAAAAAGATCAAATCGAAATTTACTGCTGATGTTATTGTAATGACCGGCCAAATCCACAACTACCAATATGATGAAATCATCAATCTCGGTGCCAGTGATTTTGTTGAAAAACCCTTTTCACCCAGAGAAATGGTTCTCAGGATCAATCGCGTGATGCGGGAAAGAAATCTCAAGCTGGACGCTCAAAAAGCCCATGAAGAAATCAAGGAATCCTATATCGATTCCATCCATCGTCTGGTCATGGCAGCAGAGTATAAAGATGAAGACACTGGAGATCACATTGTCAGAATCGGGGAATATTGTTTACTCATGGCTGAAAAATTAAATCTTTCCGAGGAATATAATGAAACCATCTATTATGCATCACCCATGCATGATATAGGAAAAATCGGCATTCCAGACAAAATTATTTTAAAACCTGGAAAACTCACCTTTGACGAGTTTGAAATAATAAAAACCCACACAAAGATCGGGGCAAGGCTTTTATCCAAATCCAAGTCAAAAATCCTGCAGATGGCCCAGGAAATTGCCCTGAGCCATCATGAAAAATTCAATGGACTCGGATATCCCGATCAATTAAAAGGAACGGACATCCCCATTTCCAGCCGGATTACCGCTCTGGCAGACACCTTTGACGCGCTCACCTCAAAACGACCGTACAAAGACCCTTATCCACCCGAGGTCGCCTATGATATCCTGAAAAAAGAAAGAGAAAAGCACTTTGATCCTGACATTCTGGATATTTTTATCTCTAATTTTGATCAATTCATTGAAATCAGGGGAAAGATCGGCACGTTTGAAGGTGAAGCCTTTCAAGATTACATGCTCAGTGAACGGGACCAAACAAGCTGAGTTTATTTATTATCCTTCTTTTTTTGTTTTGCTTTTAGAACCTGGCGCTGGGAAGCATTTAACACGCTTTTTCTAAGACGTATGGAAAGTGGCGTGATTTCCACCATTTCGTCATCCGCAATAAATTGAATGGCCTTTTCAAGGGTCATGACCTTTATTGGCGAACATATAACGCTTTCGTCTTTTCCAGATGCCCGCATGTTGGTGAGTTTCTTTTCCTTGCAGGCATTCACATCAATATCCTGATGCCGGTTATGTTCTCCAACGATCATGCCCTCATATACGGGTGTGCCAGGCTCAATAAGCATCTGTCCCCTGGGTTCAAGATTAAACAATGCATATGGCACGGCTTTGCCCTGTCTGTCTGAAACAATGGACCCATTAAATCGAACAGGAAAATCCCCCCTGTATTCTTCGTATCCTGAAAGATAAGAATTCATGATCCCAGTTCCCCGGGTATCTGTCATAAACTCATCCCGGTATCCGATCAAAGATCTAGAGGGGATTGAAAATTCAATTCTCACCCTGCCCTTGCCGTTGTTCACAAGGTTGATCATCTTGCCTTTTCGGATAGAAAGCTTTTCCGTTACAACTCCCATAAAAGCGTCTTCACAATCCACAAAAAAGTGTTCGATGGGTTCCAGTCTTTTTCCATCTATATATTTATAAATAACTTTGGGTCGACCAACACAGAGTTCAAATCCTTCTCTTCGCATGGTTTCAATCAGTATGGCCAGCTGGAGTTCACCCCTTCCCTTGACTATGAAACTTTCATCCGTAGTGCTTTCTTCAACTTCAATGGCAACATTCATTAAGGTTTCTTTAAGAAGACGTTCCCTGATTTTCCTGGACTGAACATATTTTCCTTCGCGGCCGGCAAAAGGAGATGTGGAAATGGAAAACCGCATGGACACTGTGGGTTCATCCACTGTGATTCTTGTCAGGGGTACAGGCTCTTGTTTTGTGCAGATGGTGTCTCCGATTTTGACATCCTCAATCCCGGACAATACAATAATATCACCCACCTGAGCCTGCTCCACCGGTAAAAGTATTGTCCCTTCATAGGTCTGCAGTTTGGAGACCTTTAATGGTAAAAGTTTATTGTATTCGTTGATGCACACAAGATTTTCATTGAACTTGGCACTGCCGTTAAATATCTTACCAATGGCGAGCCGGCCAAGATAATCAGAATATCCAAGATCTGAAACCAGCATCTGAAATGGAGCGTCAGGATCATAGGTCGGAGCTGGCATTTCTTCTACTATGAAATCAAATAAAGCAGTTAAATTGTCAACGTTCTCATCCAGTTCTTTTTTAACAATACCATCACGGCCAATGGCATACATATAGGTAAAATTAAGTTGTTTTTCCGTGGCATCAAGATCAATAAAAAGATCATACACCAAATCCAAAACCTCGTCGGGTCTGGCATCCTTTCGATCAATTTTATTGATAATGACCATAACGGGAAGATTGGCTTCAAAGGTTTTCTTAAGAACAAACCGGGTCTGGGGCAAGGGTCCTTCCGATGCATCAACAAGGAGAATCGCGCTGTCCGCCATGGAAAGTGCTCTTTCCACTTCACCACCAAAATCTGCATGACCCGGGGTATCAATAATATTGATTTTAACCCCCTTCCATGTCACAGAGCAATTTTTTGCTGCAATGGTGATGCCGCGTTCTCTTTCAAGGTCCATACTGTCCATGAGGCGATCGTCCACCTGCTGGCCTTCCCTGAAAAGCCCGCTCTGCCTGAACATTGCATCAACAAGGGTGGTTTTGCCATGGTCAACATGGGCAATGATGGCAACGTTTCTTAATCTATTATTATATTCTGTATTTTTTTTCATACTTCTCCTGTTAATATCCCGTGATTATTCACAGCCGGAGAATATAACCATGGAAATAAAAAGAGCAACTATTACTTTGACACCCGTGTCGTACCGTCAGCCGCCGTAATAATCCTCACCCGGTCTCCTGCAGAGATTATGACATCGGCTTCCTGTACAACAACAATGGTCTGGCCATTGTCTTTTTTCACAATAATTTCAAGGCCTGGTTTGCGTGTTATTCCTTCTTCTGCCATAGTTCCTGCCGCAGCTCCGGCAAGGGCGCCGATCACAGTGGCTATTTTTCTACCTGATCCTCCTCCCACAGTGCTGCCCAGGACACCGCCTGCCACACCACCTGCAGCAGTTCCAATAGGGGTTTTGGTCCCTTCAATCACCACTTCCTTTACAGATTCGACAGTCCCATTTTCAACGTTCTGAGCCTGTCTTGCATGATCCCGTGAATACACCTGGCCAGATCTGCTTGATGCACACCCTGTCAAATATACGGCAATTATCGTCATAAAAAAAATTATGCCTGCTTTGAATTTTAAAATTTTCATAACACCATCCTTTTTAAACAAAATTAAATATTAAGCATATCTGCAATACTAAGGCGGATTCAATTTTTAGCCAGCCCTAAAAACAAATTAAGCTCTAATTTTGTTAATATTATACCATAATTTGCATAGCGTGGGCTAAAAATTTTAATACAACAAATCAGCGAAGATCAAAAATTTTGAATGGGAACATCCCTTTTTTCCTATCCTGGAAATAATGCTCAAGGGTTTGTTTTATCACTTCAAAGGCAATGTCCTCCCAGGGGATATCTTTTTCATCAAACAGGCGGACATCTGTGCTTTCATTTGTGGGCCCGAACTTGTCAGACTTAAGACGCGCCCTGAACATGAAATAGATCTGATCAACAAAAACAATATTAAAAAGGCGATAGGGTTCAATGATTTTAACGTCAGCCATTGTCTCCTCGTGGGTTTCCCGGATGGCACCGTCCTGTACAGATTCCCCGTTTTCAAGATATCCTGCCGGAAGGGTCCATTTGCCTTTTCTGGGTTCAATATTTCTTTTGCACAAAAGTACCTGCCCGTTCAACTCAGGGATACACCCCACCACCATTTTGGGATTGTTATAATGGATCTGGGAACAGTTTGTACATACAGATCGGACATGGTCTTCATCAAAAGGAATTTTTTGTTTGGTTGGAGACCCGCAAGCCGTGCAAAATTTAATATCCATAAATCCTTATTTTTCCTTAGCTAGTGCCTGACCGAAAACCCCTTGTTTGGGGGGCTCGTAGAGGAGCTATGCTCACAAAGTTGCCCATATACAAGGCGCAAAAAATCTTGAAACCGGAGTGTACTACTGTACATGAGGCCCGATTTATAATTTGGCAAGATTTTGCAGCAACGCAGTAGATGGGTGAGTTTTCGTTCAAACACTAGCTATGTTCCATAATGCCGTGACCCGGGGGTTAGCAAGGGTCTTTTTCCGGGTGCAAAGACCAATAACAAAAGGCGGCAGTTCCGGAGTTTCATCCAGAATCTTTACCCTGTTAAAAAAAGGGCTTTTTTCAAGCACCATTCTGGGGATAAGTCCAATACCGCAGCCCAGGCTGACCATGACAATGATTGCCTCATTTCCGGCCACCTGGGAGTAAATATGGGGGATAAAATTTTCCTTGGCAAACCATTGGTCAATGCGATCCCGACTCAACCCGTGATCCGGGATAATCAAAGGAGTCCGCTCCCAGTCTATACCTCCTTTTGCATGCAGGATAATCTCTGGATATTGCAGCGAGGCAATAAAAACAAGGGGTGTCTGGAACAGGGTTTGAAAGACAAAATCTTTGGGTAAGAGATCTGGCAGCGCTGCAATTACCATATCTGCATCCTGGGCTGAGAGTTTGAGAAGGGCCTTGGCTGCATCTCCGGTTTCAAGGTGTATTTTGACGCTGGGATGGGCCTTTCGATACCGTGACATAAGACCGGGGAGAATGCCATAGGCTGCGGTCACAGAACAATACAAAGAGAGCTCGCCTTCCAGAATATCCTCAGAAGACAGCTCGTCATGGAGCCGGTCCCACCTCTGTAGCACATCGTCGCTATATTTCTTAAACGCACTCCCTGCCGGGGTCAGCTCCACAGACCGGTTGTCCCGGATAAAAAGCGTTTCCCCCAGCTCTGCTTCGAGCCGCTGGATCACCCGTGTCAAAGCTGAAGGCGTGATATAGCATGCCTGGCTGGTTCTTGCAAAATGTAAGGTTCCTGCAAGATGTCTGAAAAGCTTTAAATTTCGAATGTCCATATCTCAATATCTAACACTATATTTCAAATTTGGCAATAAGGCATGAGTTTCAGATAAATATTAGCAACGTCACCCCCTATTATTATATTCCAACATTTGAAATATAATATTGCAAATCATTCATTTGACGCAACAATAAATATAGTTCATTAATACAATAGCTTAATTTATAAAACTTTTAAATTTTATCAACGAGGAGAATACCATGGGCGAAAATTATTTTAATACCCTGCCATTGAGACGACAATTAGAAGAACTGTCCCAGTGCAGTTTGATGGATTCATCTGATTTCAACGGTGTTGAAGCACTAAAAGGCAAAAAAATTGTCATTATCGGGTGCGGAGCCCAGGGACTTCATCAGGGCTTAAATCTGCGCGATAGTGGTCTGGATGTATCCTATACCCTTCGAGATGTTGCCATTAAAGACAAACGACAATCCTGGAAAAACGCCACGGAAAACGGATTTTTATTAGGAACCTATGAAGACTTGATCCCCAAAGCAGATCTTTTGATCAATCTGACCCCGGACAAACAGCACACCAATGTGATTGAATCTGTCATGCCTTTGATGAAACAGGATGCGTGTCTCTCTTACTCCCACGGATTTAATATCGTGGAAGAAGGCATGCAGATCAGAAAAGATCTCACAGTTATAATGGTGGCACCAAAGGCTCCCGGAACAGAACTCAGGGAAGAATACAAACGAGGATTTGGCGTGCCCACACTGATTGCCGTTCACAAGGAGAATGATCCAAGAAAAGAAGGAATGGAGCTTGCCAAAGCCTATGCCTGCGGTACAGGCGGAAATCGGGCAGGCGTTCTTCGTTCTTCCTTTATAGCTGAAGTAAAATCTGATCTCATGGGAGAACAGACCATTCTCTGCGGTGTTCTACAGACAGGGTCTTTGCTGTGTTACGACAAAATGATACAAAGGGGCATTAACCCTCAATATGCCTCAAAACTGGTTCAATATGGATGGGAAACTATTACCGAAGCATTAAAACATGGCGGCGTCACCAATATGATGGATCGCCTTGACAACCCCTCAAAACTTATGGCCCAGGAACTTTCCAATGAATTGAAAACCCTTCTTGAACCCATGTTTCACCAGCACATGGATGACATCATGTCAGGAAAATTTTCTAAAACCATGATGAAAGACTGGGCAAATGATGATGCCGACCTGCTCAAATGGAGAAATGAAACCGCCCAGACCGCTTTTGAACAATCCACATCAACGGATCAGGACATCCTTGAACAAGAATACTTTGACAATGGCATTCTCATGATTGCCTTTGTCAAAGCAGGCGTGGAATTAGCATTTGATACAATGGTATCAACGGGGATCGGTGAAGAATCTGCCTACTATGAATCACTTCATGAACTTCCCCTCATTGCAAATCTTGTTGCAAGAAAAAAACTCTATGAAATGAATGTGGTCATTTCCGATACAGCCGAATATGGTTGTTACCTTTTTAACCATAAAGCAATTCCATTGCTTGCAGATTTCATGAAAAAACTGGATATTGATGTCATCGGTAAAGGGCTTGATCTTAAAAACAATGGGGTGGACAATGCAAAGCTCATCAAGGTCAATGAAGCCATTCGTTCCACAGACGTTGAACACATTGGGAAAAAATTGCGCTCATACATGAGTGCCATGAAACCCATTTGATAAGCCTGTTTAATATAATATAAAGCACATTGTTTCATTATATCTACCTATTCTGAAACAATGTGCTTTTGACTGCAAAAACCCAATGTCGCTGTTAAATACATATTCCAACACATCAAACAAATCGCTTTTTTCTGCGCCAATGAATTTTTGAAGTGCTTCGTTCATCCTTATTCCTCCAACTCCGGCACATTATCCTTATCCAGGTAATTATTTTTTGAAACAACAGTCCTACCTAACTCTTTTTCTGTCTCTTTTCTTGCATTTCCAGCAACCTTACCGCCTCGTTTTGCAACATTTTTGTTTTCAGGGAATGTATCAGGTTGCTCATTTTTAGAAATCTCTGTTGTAACCCGTTCGCCCAGCATTGTAAAAATAAGTTCCAAATCATCCATATGGTCACGCAGATTGGCTTTTGATTTTTCGGGTAGATTTTT
>JAHJDU010000503.1 GCA_018812385.1 Pseudomonadota bacterium | reverse complement strand
CAGCTGGACTGTCTCAGAAGATAAAAAAACCTACACCTTTAATTTGCGAAAAGGCGTATCCTTCCATGATGGAGCCTCATTTGAGGCCAATGATGTGGTTTTTTCCCTGAACAGAGCCCGGGCCGAAGATAGCGTTAATGCGCAAAAAGCGCTGTTTAAACCGATTGAAACAGTTACCAGCAAAGATTCTCATACTGTGGTGGTAACATTGACTCAACCCACGGGTGGCTTTTTGTTCAACATGGGCTGGGGGGATGCCATCATCGTGGATGAAGCCAGTGCGGAAAAAAATAAAAGTCATCCCATTGGTACGGGTCCTTTTAAATTTTCCAAATGGGTGAAAGGCGATCGCATTGTAATGGTCAGAAACGATGCCTATTGGGGAACAGCAGCTAAATTGAAAACCGCTACAATCAAAATCATCCCTGATCCGGCAGCGGCTGTTTCCGCAATGATGGCCGGTGATATAGACGGTTTTGCCAATTTCCCCGCTCCGGAAAGTCTTGCACAATTTAAAAACGATCCTCGGTTTACTGTTGTCATTGGAAGTACGGAGGGAGAGACCATTCTTTCAACCAACAATCAGCGAGGGCCGTTCAAAAATTTGAAAGTACGGCAGGCAGTGGCCCATGCCCTTGACCGCAAGGCCATTATTGACGGAGCCATGTTTGGTTATGGCACCCCCATAGGAACCCATTTTGCTCCCCATCACCCTGCCTATGTTGATCTGATCTCCACCCATCCCTATGATCTGGAAAAGGCAAAACAACTTCTGACCGAAGCAGGATATCCAGACGGATTCAAAGGGGTTATCAAGCTGCCACCTCCCAGTTATGCACGACGTGGCGGTGAAATTGTCGCCTCCCAACTGAGAAAGATCGGAATCAATCTGGAGATCATTCCCGTGGAATGGGCCCAATGGTTGGATCAGGTGTTTAAAAAACGGGATTATGATTTGACCATAGTTTCACACACAGAACCTATGGATATAGGCATATATGCCAGAAAAGACTATTATTTTGCCTATGACAGTCCTGAATTTCAGGCGTTGATGGAGAAACTGGATGCAACGGTTGAAACCGATGCCCGATATAAAATTCTGGGAGATGCCCAGAGATTGATTTCAGCAGAATGTGTCAACGGATTCATGTTCCAGCTTGCCAAACATGGTGTGTGGAATAAAAATATCCGGGGATTATGGGAAAACAGTCCGGTTCAGGCCAATGACCTAACCGAAGTCTATTGGGTTGATTAGGCACTATATTGTTCATTTAATAATCGGTTATCGGTCAGCTGTCCCCTTTGATATATGATTGGGCGGATAGCTGACCGATAACATTTGGTCAAAAGTACGCAAATGAGAATTTTTCTGGCAAAAAGAGTATTTACTCTGGTACTGACCCTGTTGGTGGCCACCCTGGTGGTGTTTGTCGTTCTTGAAATTCTGCCCGGTGATCCGGCAGCGGTTATGTTGGGAATCAATGCAGAAACAGATACGCTGAACGCACTCAGGGAGGAATTAGGCCTAAACCGACCGGTTTGGGTCCGCTATACCCATTGGGTGGCAGATTTGGTTACGGGAAATCTGGGAATCAGTTATACCTATGATGTGCCCGTATCAGAGTTGATTCTCGATCGTATTACCGTCAGTTTTCCCCTGGCCTTATTGGCCATGACACTCTCCACACTCATTGCCATCCCTTTAGGTGTCATAGCCGCTTCCAATCATAATAAACCAATGGATTTTCTGGTGATGAGTTTTTCCCAGATAGGAATTGCCATTCCCAATTTCTGGTTTGCCATGCTCCTGACTCTTTTGTTTTCAGTTACCTTAAGGTTGTTGCCTGCGGGCGGGTTTGCAGGTTGGGATGCAGGGATAGTACCCGTGCTCAAGTCTTTTCTGTTACCGACAATAGCATTGGCCCTGCCCCAGGCAGCCATCCTCGCCAGGGTAACCCGTTCGGCATTACTTGAGGTTTTGCAGGAGGATTTCATCCGCACTGCCAGAGCCAAAGGGGTCACTAACCAGGGGGCATTATGGAAGCATGCCTTGCGGAATGCCTTGATACCCGTTGTGACCATCATGGGACTTCAATTCTCTTTTTTGCTGGCCGGGACCATTATCATTGAAAACGTGTTTTATCTGCCTGGGATCGGGCGGCTGATTTTTCAGGCCATCTCCCAAAGAGATTTGATTGTGGTAAAAAATCTGGTCATTTTATTGTCAGCGGCTGTTATCATGATCAATTTTATGGTGGATTTGCTTTATGCATTTATTGATCCCCGTTTGAGAGGGGGGGAAGATGTTTAGAACACTGGCTGAAGTGTTGCGCCACGGTTTGAAAAACCGGAGTTTTGTAATTGGCGGGACGATTTCTTTGCTCTTTTTTCTAATCGCTTTTCTCTCCTATTTCTGGACACCCTATCCTGTTGAAGATATTAATATTGCAGAAAAATTATTGAAACCCAGTGCCAAATATCTGCTGGGGACGGATCATTTTGGCCGGGACATTTTGTCGATGCTAATCCAGGGGGCCAGAAATTCAGTGATTGTCGCTTTTGTTGCCATTGGAATCGGTATTGGATGCGGCGTTCCCTTGGGCTTG
>JAHJDU010000502.1 GCA_018812385.1 Pseudomonadota bacterium | reverse complement strand
CCGCCATTAAGATTGCCCTTGGTTTTATCAAACCTGATAAAGGCGAAGTATTGATTAACGGAATTTCTTCAAAAGAAATATCTTCCAGAAAATATCTTGGATATCTTCCGGAGCATCCTGTTTTTTACGAACATCTTAAAGCCTGCGAACTGCTTGAATTCAGCGGGCTTGCTTCAGAAATGCAAAAACAGGATCTGAAAACAAAAATAGATCCTCTTCTTGAAAAAATGGAATTGCTTTCGTTTAAAAACAGGCTTGTAAAAACATTTTCCAAAGGAATGAAACAGCGGATAGGGCTTGCCATGGCCATGATTGCAGACCCGGACATACTTGTTCTGGATGAACCTATGTCAGGGCTTGATCCCATGGGTAGAAAACTTGTAACAGATATTATCCTTGAGCTGAAAGCTGCCGGAAAAACCATATTTTTTTCCACTCATATTTTAAATGATGTGGAAACCTTGTGCGACAGGATTGCAGTGCTTCATAAAGGATCCATCCTTTATTCCGGTTCAACCGGTAATTTTATCTCAGGCAATGGTAATCTGGAAAATGCTTTTATGAATCTTATCAAAAACAATAATAAATTATCAGACCCCTCATGAAAAACAATATAATCTGGCTTATTGCAAAAATTACGTTTAAGGAAGGTATCAGGAGCAAGGTTTTATACGGTATCGGCCTTTTATCAATACTTCTTTTTATATCCAACCTGTTTGCCACTCAGTTTTTTGCCTTTGAAATAGGTAAAGTTGCAGTTGATGTTGGTTTTTCAGTTCTTTCCCTTGCCGGGCTTTCAATAATTTTTTTTATGGGAATAGGTCTTTTAAGCAGGGATTTGCATCAGAAAAATATATGTATGATAATTTGTCACCCGATTTCCCGTTTTAAATATGTAATCGGTAAATTTTCAGGACTTGCCCTTTTCCTGGTGGTTGCAGTTGGTATTTTAGGATTTTTTGCAATCCTTTCCTTATGGCTTGGAACCTATTCAGCCGGGGGAATGGAAAATCTGCGCAATTTTTCATGGGCCATGCTTTTTTGTTCTGTTTTTTTCAACCTGCTTTCCCTGCTGATGATTCTGGCTGTTGGTTTTCTTCTTACCTCAGTAACAACCAGTGTGTATTTGTCAATGCTCCTGACATTTTTTATCTATATCATAGGGCATACACTTGATACTATTATCAAGATATTACTCAAAGGAGATTTTGTTCAGGTAGATCTGTTTGTTCTAAATGGCCTGAAATTTGTTTCCTGGATTCTGCCCAACCTGTCTGCTTTTGATCTTAAAACAAGCCTTGCCTACGGACTGCCTCAAGACCCTGTTTATCTTGGCTGGCTTACTCTTTATGGTATTTTATATATATGTATTGTCCTTATGGTTACAGGAGTAATTTTACATTTTAAGGATATAGATTGAAAAAAAAAGTATTATTTATCTGGATAATTGTATGTATTATTATAACAGGCAGTTATGCTTATAGTGCTTTTAAGGTGACGGATTATCGCAGCAGCATTGAGTCATCAGAGCGTGCTTCAGCCTTCATGGTGTCTCCTGAATTGCTTAAAATCGCGGCAGGAGAATTCAAAGGCATTATAGCGGATTATCTCCTGTTAAAGGCATCGGTTTTTCTGGGAGGCAGATACTTTACAACCAAAGATGACTGGAAAGCTGTTTCTACCCTTTTCAGCCAGTCACTTGCCCTGGACCCTTATTTTTTTCTGACTTGTTTCTATATTCAGGCAAGCCTGCCCTGGGAAGCTAAAATGCCGGAAAAGGCAATTGAACTCCTTAAAATATCAAGTCAACACCGTTCCTGGGACTGGCAGCCGGACTTTTACATTGGGTTTGATTATTTTTATTTCTTAAAAGATAATCTGAACGGCTCAAAATATCTTATGGAAGCATCAAAAAAACCCGGTGCCTCTCCATTATTAGGAATGCTGGGAGCTCGTTTATCTCAAAAGGGCGGGCAAACAAAAGCTGGAATTACCTTTTTAAAAACAATGTATGAAAATGAAGAAAATGAAGATACAAAAAAACAGATAAAACAGAGGATGGATGCGCTTGAAGGGGTTTTTATACTTGAAAAAGCAATAGAAAAATTTACCTTG
>JAHJDU010000501.1 GCA_018812385.1 Pseudomonadota bacterium | reverse complement strand
TGGATATTAAAAATAGTTGATAAATAAACCCAATTTTTCACAGGCTTCTAAAAATGGTTTTCTTAAAAAGTTAACATCAGCATAGGGATCTTTTTCTGCGGTCTTTTTTATGTTATCCAGCATTTGTTCAGGAGTTATTCCAAGATTCTGGCACTCATCAATAATCTGGGTGTACCAGTATTTGCTGCCATCTGTTTTGTGGAGACACTTGGCCTTATATCGTTCCTCTATCCCGAACAGTTCCATCCAGGTCTGGACTTCTTCATTGTGTGTTTCAGACGATATCACAAACTTGATATCATCAGGGGCAAGCTGCTCAATATCGTTATTTTTAAGCTGCAATTCTATTTTAATATTTGGTTGCTCCGACATATAAGAGTAGAACGCTTTTCTCCCTTTTTTTTGCATTTTGTCATACAATGGATCATTTGTGGTTTTATAAGAGCTGTTGCACTTGTGGCACATGGGAGCCAGGTTTTTAAAGTTTATGGAATTAATAAGGATAAAGACTTTTGGGAATATAGTGGTCATAGGCTTCCCGTTTGGAGCTATGAACACCATCTATATCAATCATGCCGCAATATGGACATTTCCCGGTTTTATTGACACTCATAAAGGCATTATAATGTTCATCGATATTTCCGATTCTTGATGAAAAGGCCTTTAAGGATAAAATTTCTTTTCTGTAAAGTTCTTTAAAAAAGGTTTTCAGGGCCTGGGATAATTCTTTGTTAAAAGAGTCTAATTCCTTGTATCGTATCGGGACGACTTCATTATGATTGGAACATAAGGTTATAATATCATTGTTGGCTTTGTACCAGTGCTTCAGCCTTTCAATCTCATCTGAATCAAGGGATTTGAAAATGGCATAGATCTCTTGAATTTTTGAAATAAAAAAACCACCCCATTTTGTTTCTGAATAAAACAATTCTTCTATAATTTCTTTCAATTCCGGGTTTTTATCAAAAGAGAAATATCATAAGCGCGAGTGGGTGCATTGCGCCAGAGTTCAAAAAACCAGAACTTGTTCCAGAGTTGGTCAATCTTGCTTTTCAGTGCTGAATTGCTTTGCAGCATTATTTATCCTTTTAAAAAATATCCGCCTGTTTTTTTGCTTCCCTGATGTTCAATCAGGCTTTTTTCAACCAGAGTTTGAATTTGTTTTTCCAGGGTTTTTACAGACCGGTTGTCAAGAAGGGCTGATGCCTGTCTGGTCTGTATCCCCGGGTTTTGTGAAATCACGGCAAGCAGGGATTTTAATCCCTCATTTAATCCCTCATTTAATCCCTCATTTAGATTGACAGGATGTCCTTTTTTTTCAAGGGCAACTTCCCGGTCAATCTGAGCTGGTTTTTCCTTGAACTCAATCAGGTAGCCTTCGCCCTCTTCTACTATCAGTTTTAATTCTTCTGCTTTCATTCTTTTGTCATCATTGTTGCTATGCCGCAAAATTTTGTGTCAATTGTATGATTTCTTCAATCTGTTTTAAAGAAAACAGTCCCCGTATACCCTGGGGATGAATAATGGTAAAGGGGGATTGTATTAAATCTTTTTTTTGAACCGTCTCCCGCTCCAGGACAAATTCTCTCAAAAGATTGAGAAAGTCCAATTGCCGGGTATCAAGGTCGGTATGGGTTTGGATAAACCGGTCAAAGGTTTTTGCCACGGTTTCAGGAAAGCTTTCCAAAATTTCAAGGCCTAAAATATGGCGGATAAACTGGATAAACGTTGCCCTGCGGTTCTGATACGCCTTTTGCAAGAGTTCTTCCGTAATATGGGGGTGCTCTTCATGGAGTGTCCTGGCAAGTTCTCGGACTTCGTGTTCACTGACAACCTGGTTGTTCTTTATTTTTTGCAGAATGGGATTTTTATCAATCATATTAAAAATCATCTGTTCCACCATTTCCCGATACGCAGCTATGCTGACAGCTTCATGCTCCGGGCCGAACTCAACCATTTCCTTGGTATTGACTATATCCAGAAAGTCAAACCGGGCCTTGTCAATGGGCTGCCCCAAAGATTGTCTGAATTTCATTAGAGGGGCCAATCCTTCTGAAAGCGTATCCAGGTCCTGATCCGTGGCATTGACCCAGAATTGCTTTGTCTGGGCTTGCTTTATCAAGTGTGCTTGCCTGGCAACGATATTGACGGAAAGGGGCAGTTCACTGATCTGCTCGACCAGGTTGTCCTTAAGGGTGTCAAATTTATCTTTTTGTGCGATCTCTTTATGGTCTGTATTCAAGGCTTTTTCAATTTTATCCAGCCTGATTTTGACATATCGAACAGGCAGGGGGATCTGAGGCTTTAATGCTTTGCCTTTTGGATTGAGTTTGAAATATTCAAAATTATCCC
>JAHJDU010000500.1 GCA_018812385.1 Pseudomonadota bacterium | reverse complement strand
TCTCTGTTACCATAGAACCTCCAAGGACTTGCTACCCGGTGGTTGGCCTACCTTCCGGGGCGGGCTTTCCACCCGCCGAATTACACGACCTTGCCCGGCCGCACAAATAAGGTGTCCCCAGAATTACAGAATTACAGAATTATTTCTTTATCGCATACTTCTTTCCACCCCAAACAAAATCATCCTGCTGCCTCTCTGAAATATACTGGCGGGCGTAAGCGGCAGCCAGGCCGGATTCTACAATCAGGTCACATAACTCGCTGTCCAGATGATTGTCCTTGACCATAAAGCCCATTATCCGCATGGATTCCGACATTAATTTTCCAAGCTTATAAGGGCGGTCAGCCGCGGTCAAGGCCTCAAAGACATCAGCCACTGCCAGAATCCGGGCCGGGAATGGGACCTGTTCAGCCGTAAGCCCCTGGGGATAGCCGCTGCCATCCATTTTTTCATGGTGCATCCCGGCATAGACCGGCACCTGTGCCAATTTTTTGGGAAACGGCAGAGCCTCGAGCATTTTCAAGGTGACTGCCGCATGATTATTGATTACTTCCCTCTCGCTGTCGATCAGCGTACCTTTACGAATGCATAAATTTTTTAATTCATCATCATTGAGCAGTGATTGCATCTTCCCGTCTACCTCAATCTCACAGGCAGCCATCTTTAGCAATCGTTCCAAGCTTTCATCTCTTAAAAACTCACCGCCCGTATTAACTTCCTGCATAAAAGCAAATTGTTCATCCAGCCCTCTAATTTCATCGGCAAGATCATCTAAGACGTCAGGCTTAACACTTACAATATCAATCTTGCGTTTAAGCCGGTTGATTATTGAATCTTTCTTCAGTAACTCAATTCGTAGTTTAATCAATTCTATCCGGTCAAAGATTGTCTCAAGCTTCTTGGATTTATCAATAATATGTTCCGGAGTAATAATTTTACCCACATCATGCAACCAGGCCGCCATTTTGATCTCCTTGGCCTGGTCCTCATTAAAAGCTATCTCCGCGAATCTGCCGGTCTCGGTCTGGTTAATCTTCTTGACAATCTCTTCGGTAAAGTTGGCTACCCGCTGGACATGACCTCCGGTGTATGGCGATTTTTCATCAATTGCAGTTGCCACCATCTTTACAATGGACTGCAGTAACTCTTCCAGACCGCTGATTAACTGGATATTGGTTATAGCGATGGCGGCCTGGGAGGCCAGACAGGTCACTATCTCAATTTCAGTATCCATAAAATCCATAACCTCATTAGTGAAACGGTTCTGGGCATTAATCAGCTGAATAACCCCGATCACTTCATCATCATGATTCATCATGGGAAGGACCAGCATCGATTTTGAGCGGTAGCCGTTTTTCAAATCAAAATTCCTGGTTCCCTGGAAATCAAAATCAGAACTGTAAACATCGGAAATTTTGATAATCTTTCCGGTAAGGGCGCAATGGGCAGATACGTTTCCATGGTTCTCGCTGCCATCAGCTAAGTTAAGAGATACGGGCGTCCAGCTGATTTTTGCTGCCTGTCCCCCCATCTTAACCCCTAAAGTGTCACACTGAACAATGGTAAAACGCAAAGATTTTTCTTTTTCATCCCTTATATAAAGAGTACAGCCATCAGCATTGGTAAAACGTTTGGCCAGCTCGACTATCATTTCCAGCAGACGCTCATGATCCTTTTGACCTGAAAGGGCAGTGCCTATCTTAACCAATTCAAGAACCAGGTCCTGTTTACTTAGTGCAAATGCCCGGGCCTCCTCTATTCCCCTCTTCAGGTCAACTATCTCCTCCTCATATTTTCCCAAACTTTCATTCTTTTCTACCATTTTAATTCCTCCAATATAAGTACGAAACAAATTATGCACTTTGACAAAAACTCTGATTCGGTATCTATTTTTTTTATCGACAACTTCAAAGGGTAGAAAAGACTTTGTTTTTAAAAGTCTCTTAACAGATCAGGGTGTTGTTATTTTATTAAGACTCTCTTGAAGGGAAAAATCCAAATCCATGAATGAAGAAAAACCTGCAATTTTAAATACATTCAGGACCATCCCTTTCAGCTCGCAGATAAGAAATTGCCTGTTTGCTTGAGTTGCTTGTTTTTTGCACAAAAGCACACTGCGCAGGCCGGCACTGCTGATATAATCAAGAGATTTCATGTTCAGGATAAACCCTTTTTTGCCTGAATCCAGTTGTTTTAAAAAGTTTTTCTCAAGATCCATGCAGGTCACTACGTCCATTCGCCCGGCCAAATTAAAAATGACCAGATCATCTTTTTCTTCAATGAACGTATCCAATCCCTTTTTTACTTGTTTTTCCGGCTCTTCACACGGGACCTCTTCCTCCAATGTGATACGCATGCCATCATACGCCATGTCAATGATCAGGGAAGATGATTTATCATAGAGTTTTAAATATCTTTTTGTCTCATTTAAGAACTTATCCAGATCAGTGTCATCACTGGTATGTTCATGGTGGAACATGCACAGATGTTTGACATTTGAACGTACTGCCAGCTCGGTTACAACTATATTGCTGGAATGCCCCCAGTTTTCTTTTGTCTCAAGGGCATCAAACAAATGATATTGGGCATCATTGATCAATATATCAGCGTCTTTACAAAACCGGATAAACTCATCTAGTTTTTTTTTGTCCAACTTATGCTCAGAGTCTGTGGAATAAATAATTTTTCTATTATTTTTTTCAAATGAATAGCCATAGGATTTACCCGGGTGATTCTGTTCTATGCCAAAAATCTTAAACCCGGCAATGGTATATTCTTTTTCAAGGTCCAGGGTGGTAAAATTAATCGTGGCAGAAAGCACCTCTAAGGGAACCGGGAAACTGGGTTCTGCCTGCTGTCTTTTAAACGCTTCCTCCAAATTTTCATGGAATCCGAAAATATTAATGGTGTTGCCGGGTATGTATGCCGGTGTAAAAAAAGGAAATCCATGAATATGGTCCCAGTGAAGATGGGACATAAAGATATTAAAAACCTGCCCGGATTGTTTTGCCTTTTCCCCGGGGTTTTTCATTACCCAATTGCCATAATCCCGCAATCCAGAGCCGGCATCGCAAATAACAGACTCACTGCCGCCAATGATCTCAACACATGGGGTATTGCATCCATACCCGCTTGAGACGGAAAAGGGCAGCTGAGTTTCCACAAACCGATCCAGGTCATCAAAGGCTGCAAGTTTTTTTTCCAGTGCAATGGCAAGGGCGGATTTTATCTTTTTTCTGATCATTTCCGACGTGACGGCACAGGGTAATGAGCCGCGGGTTCCCCAGAATAATATTTCCATAGTAATCCTTTCCTGCAATTTATAAATAGTGTTTGGGTGAAAACTCACCCATCTGCTGCGTTGCTGCAAAATTCTGAAATCCTCATGTACTACAGTACACTCCGGTTTCAGAATTTTTTGCGCCTTGCATATGGGCAACTTTTCACCCAAACACGGGTTTTCGGTCAGGCACTAAATAATATTTCCAGCACCATAGATGTGAATCAGGTTAATGATACTGCATAAAAATTTATTTAATATATATCGCTTTCCTTGTCAACTCGGAATACAAATTGCGATCCGCTTTTTATCGCTTGAGCTTAGGGCTCACTCAAAAATAACTTTACATTTAGGATTTTGATTATTTTCCGGGAGGCCGTGCCCGTTCCATATTCAAGGATGGGGGCGCCTTGTGATCTTTTTTTTGATGCTTCAAGGATCTGATTGACATCACATCCGGCCAGGATGTTCCAGCCTGTTTCAACGGTTTCTATCCATTCGGTTTCATCCCGCAGGGTAATACAGGGTATGCCATGGAAATAGGCCTCTTTTTGCACACCGCCTGAGTCTGTTAAAATCAAGGCTGCATTTTTTTCCAGGGCTACCATTTCCAGGAAAGAAACAGGATCCATCATTTTTAAATTGGCTGTCAGGCTGTCCAGGCCGAATGCCTTGATTTTTTTAATTGTCCTGGGATGGACGGGCAGGACAACAGGTTTTTGTAAGCTTAATTTGTTTAATGCAGATAAAATTGATCTCAGGCGGGTTTCATTATCAGTGTTTTCCGCCCGGTGCAGGGTTGCCAGAAAATATTCACGGGGTTGCAGGCCTGTTGTTTTCAGGATTGAATTGTGTTTATCTGCCAGGTCTGCGGCAAGAAGGGCTGCATCAAACATTACATCTCCGGAATGAAACACATTTTTTTGAATCCCTTCTTTTTTCAGATTTTCAACTGCCTGAACGGTCGGGCAGAACAGGATATCAGACAAATGGTCGGTGAGGATGCGGTTGATTTCTTCAGGCATCTGCCGGTTCCAGGATCTTAAGCCTGCTTCGATGTGGGCTATTTTAATGTTCATTTTTGAGGCGGCAAGGGCACCGGCAAGGGTGGTGTTGGTATCTCCATAAACAATTACCAGATCAGGATTTTCTTTCAGGAGCACAGCTTCTATTTTTTCCAGCATCCTTCCGGTCATGGCACCATGTGATCCGCCCTGGATACCTAAATTGTATTGAGGCGCAGGAATATTTAACTCGTTGAAAAACACTTCAGACATATTTTCATCAAAATGCTGGCCTGAATGAAGAATTATTTCCTGGAGCTGGTGATCTCTGGTCGCTGTTTTATTGTGCTCAATTATAGCCCTTGATACAGGGGCTGCTTTTATGAACTGGGGTCTGGCACCGACAATTGTTATTATTTTAATCATTTACACACAAGTTTTTTGAATTTGTTTAATATATATTTCAGCAATAAAGAAATATTAAATCATCAGTTTATTACAAAATGGATGCTGCTCTCCTTTGGAAAGCTCGGGTTTGGAATGTCTTATGGTATAGACTGTCTCAATGCTGGGTCTTGCCTGGTCAAGCCCGAATCCTCTGCCTTGTAAAATATTCTGGTAACTCAGGGTGTGCAAATCTGTAAACCCGGCACTGAACTCTATTTCCTTGCCTCCCAGTGTAATGGATCGATAGGTTCTCTGACCTGATGCTGCCACTTCTTCAGGAAGTGTTTTTTCATCCACACTTAAGAACCATCTTACCCTGGCTCGTTCAAGTTCAAGATAGCCTGCAGATTTATCCGGTTCAAACAGATGGACAATATTTGTCTGAACCTTGCCGAAAATCCAGATAAGCATGTCAAAAAAATGAATCCCTATATTTGTAGCAATCCCTCCAGATTTGGATTCATCCCCTTTCCATGAAATAAAATACCATTTTCCCCTGGAGGTAATATAGGTGAGATCCAGTTCATATTTTTTATCATCAGGGGATGCATCGATTTCTTTTTTCAATTTGATTAAAGCAGGATGGAGCCTGAGCTGAAGGATATTATAGGCTTTAAAATCCGTGCCTGCCTCAATTTCTTCCAGGGCATCAATATTCCATGGATTGAGTACCAGCGGTTTTTCACAGATAACATGGGCATTACTTCGAAGAGCAAATCGGATATGGGCATCATGGAGATAATTGGGGGAACAAATGCTGACATAATCTATTTTTTCCCCTTTTCGCCGTTGTTTATCCACATGCCGGTCAAAGCGCTCAAACTCCGTAAAAAAATGGGCCCGGGGGAAATATGAATCAATGATTCCGACACTGTCACTGGGGTCAAGAACGGCTGTCAGTTCGTTTCCGGTTTCTTTTATTGCCTTCATATGCCGCGGTGCCACATATCCTGCACCACCGATCAATGCAAATCTTTTCACTGCTCACCTCTTTCCAGTATGGAATTGTATATTTTTATGTTCTGATTGATTATGTTTTTCTTATTAAATCGGGTATCTGCCAATGCCCGAGCCTGCTGTCCCATTTTAATTCTGGTTTGATCATCATAGGACAATTGCACAATTTTGTCTGCAAATTTCTTATCATCATCAAAATTCAAACAATATCCTGTTACACCGTGTTTTACAAGTTCTGGCACACCACCGACCTTTGCTGCAATCACGGGCAATCCTGCAGCCATGGCCTCCATGATTGCCACGGGAAGCCCTTCATTTTCACTGCAATGCAAAAAAACATGGCAGGTCTGCATGAGTTCCGGAATTTTGTCATGATCCACCCGCCCTTTAAATTCAACATGGGTTTTAATGCCAAGAGATCCTGCAAGATGTTCAAGATCTGACTGCAAGGGTCCTTCACCGGCAATGGTCAGATGAAATTTTATGCCTTTTGTTTTAAGGCGGCCTGCTGCCCGAATTATAGTGTCCACCCGTTTAGGGGATTCCAGGTTACCCGTGTAGAGGAGTTGAATTTTTTTTGAAGATCTTTTGTTCAAACAGGCAGGAGATGCATAGTTTTCCATATCTATTCCTACTGGGCCGGGTATAACCATGGATTTTGACTGGGATATGCCAAGTGCCAGGGCTTTTTCTTCCAAAGGGCGGCTTACTGATATCAAGGCTGAAAGCCTTTTAAGGGTAAACCTTGCAAATAATGCAACAACCTTGCTGGAAGCAGCAATATTCAGGTCTGAACCTGCAGCTGTCGCAACAACAGGTTTTCGGGTCACCATACCCGTTACTGCAGCCATAAACCCACCAGGCACTATCCAGTATGCATGCAAAAGATCTATTTTCTTTTTAATTACCAGATGAACAGCGCTTAGAATACCTGAAGCAATGAGAGATCCCAGCATAAGTATGGGCAATCCTTTTACCTGCCCCAGCTGCTGCCCTTTTTTCCAGCCGTAAAAGACATATCTGTGAATCTTGATCCCATCAGATATTTCCTTTTTTTGAGCCCCGGGCCGCAGGGGGGTCACCACATGCACATCAAATCCTTTTTGAACCAGGGAAAATGCAAGATCCCTGACAAAAATCCCTTTGTAATCTTCTTGAGATACGGGATAAAGGTGGGACAGAATGCAAATTTTAATTTTTTCCATGGTTATTTTTCATTATATTCATCTGGCGCTGTAACCTGAACATTTCATTTCTAAGAAATATATTCTGTGAAGCAATGAATGCAAAACACAAAAACTGGGTGCCCACGACCAGCAATAAAATCATCAAGGGAATCAGGGGGCGTTCCGCAGACAGGCTTCCTGAAAACCGTTCCCAGATAATATACAGGCCGATAAAAAAGCCGGCAAGACTCAGACTGCCGCCAATCGCTCCAAAAACAAAAATCGGCTTTTCAAACAGGGAGAAAAGAATATGGGTAAATGCCGTATGCCTGAACCTGAACTTGGACTTGCCCTGCTTTCTGCTTTCCAGGGTGGCGGGGATTTCTTTGATGGTCAGGCCCGTTGCAAAGGCCTTGGAAAGAATTTCCAGATGTATCTCTTTTCTATCAGATTCAAACTCTAGGGACTGCAATGCTTCGCGTTTATAGCCGCGCAAAATGCAGGTACTGGTGTAAACTTTTTTCGGAAATGCAAATTGCAGAATATTATTACCTGTTTTACTGATAAAAAGTCTTAAGGCACTGACCCCTTTTGTTTTACCGCCCGGCATATATGCACTTCCCAAAACAATATCATTCATCTGGCAGGGGTCACAAAGCTCTTTATAGATTCTCAAAATATGATCCGGCGAATAACTTAAATCAAAATCCGTGGAAACAATATATTTGCCGCGGGCTTTTTTAAAACCTGTTCTAAGGGCCCGGCCCCTTCCCATATTTACAGGATAGGAAGCGATTATAAGATTATCAATTTTCTGCTCCCAAACTCTGGCAATTTCAAGGGTCTGATCCGTGCTTCCGTCATTAACAAAAATCATCTCCCATTGCCCGGGAAAATCCTTCATGGCATTGGTCAGCCGGTTGATGGTAGTTTCAATATTTTCAGCCTCATTATACATCGGCGCAACTATTGACAACTCAATTTCTGAAAGTGACTCCATTTTAATCTTCTCCTTATGATCCATCAAATTTCTTCTCCCAGGCCAAATCCTATTTTCAGTCAAACACTATTTAATATTTTATTGCAGAAGACATGTCAAACTCTTTTTAGATCCCTGATCCTTCATCAAGGCACCACCTGCTACGTTGACTGCGGTCATTCCTCCCTGCGGAGTATGACTATACGCCTCACTCGTCACTCCTTGTCGCCTTGCATCTGGCACCTTGCTGATGGCCAGGGATGGTGGACTTGGGAGATGTGACCGCCTGGGAAAACACTTGAAAAAATAATTTTTAATAAGTCTTTGATTTTTTATGTTCTTTAACTTCATTTGATGATATGAAATTAAAGTATGCTTAATAACCGGGTATCCATAAAATGATAAATTCTATTTTAAATTCAAAAATTTTTATTTTTATTCTGGCCCTGTGTATTTCATTGTTTTTTTTCGGACTCTGGGGAAAAATGGAAACAAGTGAAATGTTAAGCAATACCTGGCAGGATTTACTTTATTCGACCAGAGATGAGACTGGAAACAAAATTAAGGACGTTGTCATTGTGGCTGTAGATGAACCTTCCTTTAATCAGATCGGTCAAAAATGGCCATGGTCAAGACAACTGCATGCAACCGTTGTTGACAACCTTTCCCGGGCAGGGGCAAAAGTAATTGTTTTTGACATGCTCTTTCCCGAACCATCAGTGAATTCAGAAGATGACCTATTGTTTGCAACAGCCATAAGAAATGCAGGAAACGTTGCCCTGGGCATTTTTTCAAGCCAGACCCAGAGGAAAGAATATGTCCAGTCCATTATCGTGGAGCCCATCACACTATTAAAAGAAGCCGCTGCAGTCACAGGATATGTCAATCATTTCCCTGACAATGACGGCATTGTCAGGTATGGGTATAAGTATCTGGATAATATTCCTTCCCTTGCACATGCCGGTTATATGACAGCATTTCCAGAGGATGCGGGATGTCAGGCATGTACTGAAAATACATTTCTCATTGATTTTGAACCGGACATATCCAGGATACCGGTTATTTCCTATTATCAGGTCTTGAATAATTATGCATCAGAAGAATCATTTAAGGACAAGATTGTGTTTGTGGGGCTGGGATCTGATATCAAAGTGGATGCACAGGGGGCTGTGGATGCCTTTCCCACTCCTTTTTTCAGGTTCAAAAAGGAAATGATGTATGGCGTAGTAGTGCATGCCAATGCTCTGATTACCCTGTTAAATGGCTGCCGATTGCAAATTATTGACACGCCCATATTGCTTTTGCTGTTTTTTCCCCTTTCACTATTGCCCTTCCTGGTTAGAAAAAGGCCGATGATACTTACGCTGATCGGTGGGGGAAGCATAATAACGCTTGGGATATTTTCAATGGCCCTGTTTAATATCAAAGGAATGATCATTGACATTATGCCGGCAGTATTTGCGCTTTCATCCAATACATTATTTCTTGGCCTTAATGAATTCAGGAAAAGCCATAAAGAACGAAAATTTATAAAGCAGGCTTTTTCAAACTATGTTTCCTCGGATATCGTAAAACTAATCATTGACAATCCATCTGCCCTTGCCCTTGGCGGTGAGAAAAAAGAAATAACCGTAATGTTTGTGGATATCAACGGGTTTACCACTGTTTCAGAAGCACTCGAGCCTGAACAACTTGTATCGGTTTTAAACAATTATTTTAGCGGCATTACAAATGTGGTTCTGGAAAATAAGGGGACTCTGGATAAATATATCGGTGATGCTGTAATGGCTTTTTTCGGTGCACCAATTCATTTTGATGATCATGCCCAAAAAGCGTGTGCCACTGCAATAACGTTGAACTCAAAGCTGAATAATCCGGAAAACGAATCAAATCCTGAACTAGTCTTCAAGGGCATCACACTCGGTATCAACAGCGGTCAGATGGTTGTTGGAAATATTGGGTCGGAAGAACGGTTTGATTACACTGTTATAGGCGATGCCGTCAATCTTGCATCCCGGGTTGAAGCATTGAATAAGGTTTATAAAACCAACATTATCATCGGAGAAAATACAAAAAAACAATTGGATAGCAATTCTTTTTTAACCAGAGAACTGGATTTTGTAAAGGTAAAAGGCAAACATCAGGCCATTTCCATTTACGAATTACTGGAAAATACCGAGGAACACAGGAAAAAAATCGTAACACCATTTGCAAGGGGCCTGGAAGCGTATCGAAACAAGAACTGGAAACTTGCTGAAGAAATTTTTTGTTCCATTCAAATAAACGGCCTTCCGGATGGTCCGTCCAGTGTATTCCAGGACAGATGCCGCTTCTTTGCAGAGAATCCGCCATCCGAAGATTGGGATATGATTTGGGAAATGAAAACAAAATAATTAAGGGGATATCTATGAAAAAGTATTGTTTAAAACTTATTGTTTTTGGCGGTATCCTGTTGTTTCTAACAAGTGTATCCTTTGCTGAAGAAGCTGCTGTTCTCATTTCGTCAAAAGGTTCTGTCCTGATTTCGGAAAATGGACAGGACGACTGGATAAAAGCAGTCTCCGGTATTTCAATCCAGGAAGGGTGGTATGTTAAGGTGGGAAAAAACAGTGAAGCCGCCCTGATGCTGAAAGACCGTTCACAGATAAGACTTAGGGACAATTCAACCATCTGTTTGAAAGAATCAGGTTCTGCTCCTGGAGAAAAAAAACAAAAAAAAGGCCTGTTACGTTTTTTCAAGGGTGAATTCTGGATGAGAAATAAAAGAAAGGTCATCAAGCCGGATATTCATACGGCATCCCTTAATATGAGTATCCGGGGAACAGAACTGAGAGTGATGATCTCTCCAGACGGTGAGACCAGGGTAACAGCGCTGGAAGGTGAAATACTCTGTGAAAATGAATCAGGCTCAACTATCATTGCCCGCGGGTTAGAAGCCGTTGCCCGAAAAGGTGAGGCCATTGAAACCCATAAGCTTATCAACCCGGACAACAGCGTTCAATGGCTGTTGGTCACTTTGAATGTTGTCGGTCCCAGGGACGAATTTCCAACCACATCAAAGGCCATCCGTGCCGTGGAACTCAGCAGGGATTCCATGAATCTGCTATCAGAAAATCAGATGGAAAAAGCCCATGAAAAGGCCTTGGAAGCCATCAATACCTCGCCGGATACTGCAAGTGCAAATATTGCAATGGCAACCATTCTCCAAGTCCAGGGCAAACTTGAGGATGCCTTCACTTTTGCCCGGAAAGGGTCGCAAATAGATCCTGACTCAGAGCCGGCATTATTTAGAAATATTGAACTTCTTCTGGGTCTGAACCGTACAAAAGATGCTGAACACCTTTGGAATTCGTTCAAAGCAAAAAGAACAAGCATTTCATATATGCTCAAAGGTTATATCCATCTGTTAAAACAAGAATCCTTTATGGCAGAGCAGACATTTCATACTGCCATATCCATGGAAAAAGAAATTTCGCGAGCCTGGGTCGGACTTGGGCTTGCCATGTATGCCCAGGGAAAAATTGACCAGGGACTTGATAAACTTGAGATTGCATCTCTTTTAAATCCCCTTTCGGCATTTCCCCACAATAATCTGGGCAAGGCCCTTTACGAGGCCAAAGAGTATAAAGAGGCGGAAAACGAATTTATCAGGGCAAGTCTATTGGATCCCAATGATCCTACACCTTATCTGTATCTTGCCATCATGGCCCAGGACAATTTTGAACCTGTGAAAAGTATAAAACAATTGAAAAAAGCCCTTGAGATGAATGATAACCGCTTTGTTTCCAGATCCAGGTTTTTACTGGACATGGACAGAAGTGTGAAAAATATCAATCTGGCTGCTGCAATGTCAGCTCTTGGACTCAATGAATGGGGGCGACACATTGGAAATAAAGCGGTTTGGCAGGACAATTCAAACAGTTCAGCATATACGTTCAGGGCAAGTGAGGCGCTTTCCCTTCAAAGGGTAGATGTTTCAACCCTGAGCGATCTGAAACGGGCTGAATTGTTAAAGCCTGTGAACAGCAATACTTTTCCGAGCTTTACCGACTATTACAGTCTTCTGGAACTCCCGGAACATAATCAGAGCCTGGAGGTTTACGGCGGCATAGATGAGACCTTTGGGTCCAGCCTTACTTTTCAGGGCGGCAAAAAAAACCACTCCTATCTTGGCTCGGCACATTTTGATAGGACAGACGGTCCATTTGACCAGACAGGGTCATCATCTGGATACTTGAATATAAAATATAAAACAGAACCTGTTTTCAACCATCAATTCAATGTCGGTATTCTTGGTGGAAAAGGAAGCCATGAAGATCTAAGACCGCTACAGAACGGATTTGCACAGCCCAATGACGATGACACTGATTATAATTTTTTTAACATCAGTACAGGTTACCACTGGACCATTTCTTCTGAACAGGATCTTCTTGTTTCCCTGCAATACCAGGACAGGGACAGCGGTATCCTGAAAAACAGACTGATTACTCCCACCTGGGGCAGTCAATTTAACTGGTTGAATTCTTTTTTTCAAGATGATAAAAGATACAGGGCGGAAGTCATTGATTTAATCAAATTCAAAAACCATAAATTATCCATTGGAGGCACCCTGGGTAGAAGGGAAAGAAATATTGACGATTTTCAGACCTTCCAGTTTTACTACCCGATAAACACTGCACTGCCATTAAATAATTACACAAAGCCTGAAGATACGGAAATTAAAGTTTTTGCAAAGGATCTGTGGGCCATATCGGACAATCTGATGCTGGACCTTGGTCTTGGGTGGTGCCGGTTTGATGCGGATGGAAAAAATGATATCTCAAGACTGCTTCCCCAGATCGGTGCAGCATGGGGACTTAGGGGAAACAACCTTGTTCGGGCCGCATATTTCAAAGAAATCCAGCCTGATTATTTAAGCAGTACGCTTCAGCCGGTGGAGGTTGCAGGTTTTTCAACCGTAACAGGGGTACCGTCAGGCACATTGACCGAGCTTTATGGTATTGCGCTTGAGCGACAGTGGGCAACCCGATATTTTACCAGCATTGATATTCAAATGAAAAAAAAGGAATATAATTCACCTTATTTGCCCCATCCGGATTTGTCTGCCAGCTGGTTTAAAGAAGAAACCAAATCCCTGGGCTTTACATTGGAATATCTTTTGTCCGACCGGTATGCTGTTTCCTTTACCCAGAGGTTAAAAAAAATAGAGCCTGAAACACCTGAATTTGACAGAAAGGATTCTGAAACCGGTATAAGATTTACCTGTGTATATCCATTTGGCCTGAGTTTTCAGACTGCCTGGTGGTTTGTGGACCAACAATTTGATACCAGCACGACCGGGGTCAATGGTGACAACTTCGTTATTGGAAGCATCTCTGCCAGGCAGAGCCTGTACAATAAGAAGCTGGAGCTTTTTTTTAACATAGATAATATTTTGGGCAAAAAATTTAATTATATCCCGGAAGAACCAACGGAGACTCTTCAGCTTCCATGGCAGGGTATCTTTTTTATGGCCGGCTTCAGGGTGAACTTTTAAAATTTAAGGAGATCAAACAATGAAAAAAATCATTTTATCTTTTACGATTATTTTTCTAGTTTTCCTGCTGACAAAGGGCCAAATTTATGCATTCTCAGATTCTGATAAAAAAAACGGTACTGCCACCCTTGCATCAATATGGTATTTTGATCTTGATTCTGACGGGTTTGGTGATCCCAGCAAATCAACGGATACTTATAATCCTTTTATCGCGGTACCCAATAATTTAGATTGCAATGATGCAGATGAGGATATTAACCCTGACGCCACGGAGATTGCCTCGGACGGGATTGATTCCAACTGTGACGGTTTTGATAATCCTATATGGTATCTGGATTCAGACGGTGACGGGTATGGTGATCCAAATACTTCAAAAGATGCGGCAACCCAACCCACGGGTTATGTTGTCGATAATACGGATTGTAATGATTCTGATTCAAGCATTTTTCCGGGTGCTGTAGAAATCGCCGGAGATGGTATAGACCAGGATTGTGACGGCAGTGATCTTATGACCTGGTATATGGATGCTGACAAAGATGGATTCGGGGATGCCACAAAATCTCAAGATTCCTCAACCAAACCATTAGGGTATGTTGCCGATAACAGGGATTGCAATGATTCTGATTCAAGCATTTTTCCGGGTGCTGTAGAAATCGCCGGAGACGGTATAGACCAGGATTGTGACGGCAGTGATGCTGCGATTGTGTTTGCCGGTGTCTTAAACTCTGATGTGGACGGAGGGGTAGCCCCGGCTATCATTAAGTTTTATGCCCTGCTTGCACAGGGAACTCCCCCGTTTTCATATAACTGGGACTTTGGTGACGGCAGTACCACTAATAGTGGGACAAAAACAGAATCCCACACCTATAGTACAAAGGGATCTTATACAGCCAAGGCTACAATTACAGATGCCTCCGGCCAGACCTATAAACTTTTTAAAACAATACTTGTGACTGACAGTGCTGACCTTGACACATATCAGTCCAATCTTCAAATGGACGTAGATCAGATGACACAGGTTACTAAGGCAGGTGATATACATGGCCTTCTTTTTGATGCGCAAAATATCATTCTAAAGAGTCTTGAGTCTATTAAGAATGCCGATGCAGCACTCCGAAAAAAAATTAGGGATTCAGTACAAGCCAAGGCAGGAGATCTGATTGCCAACACCCGGACAAAGCTTGATGAATTCATCAAAAATAATCAAACAACACCTGCTGATCTTGAAAATATTTCAGCAGGTCTCAAAGGGGTGGTTTCAAGTATGGTAATAAATGGTCTGCCCGTTATGGCAACTACCCTTCTGAAGCTGGAATTAATTTCCAGTGATTTCTATACACAATCGCTGGATCAACTTCTGGCAAATGAAAACCTTACTCCTGCCGAGATTGAAGAAATAAAAACTGACACAACCAAATCCAAAGCATTTTTTCAATCAAAAATTTATCTTCTGGATAATGTGGTTGATGCTTCGGGAATTCAAGTGGATCCCAGGCCTGACTTTGATACGGGTGAGGTAGACACCCTTGCATCAATCCACGGACTGACAGACAAGCAGACAGCTGCGCTTTACGATGCACTTGAATCAACCCTTGATGTCAGTCAGACTATTGCAGTGCTGCAGAAGACCATTGCTAAAATTGCCGAGGAGCTCTTCAACAATTATTCGACTGGGAAAACCGTTGTAAATTCAATAATAGAACCTATTACCCAAAATATCCTGTTAGAGTTTTCCGACGGGACTTTTATTTCGTTTGCCATCATTAGTGTAGCCATTGTTGAGGACTATATGCCCAATGGCCTTTTTGACCTCCCCAACGGAAACAAGATTGGTATTTCGGGTTCTTATGCCATTGAATTTGGGCCCTACCCTGTTTATCCCCTTGATTTTGCTGCTGAACTTATCAAACTCGGCATTAACCCTGCCCTGAATCAGGATGGCGCCTTAAATGTGGACTTGTCTGCACTGGCAACTCTATCCCTGAAAATCGGATGGTACTTATTTTTAAATAGCGGATTCAACAGTCTTACAACCAGTTTCAGTGTTGTAGGTGGATCTGATCCTTCTGCAGAAGCATATTCCCTTTTGGTGACATATGATACAGGCTTAAGCCAGTTGCTGCCGCCGGCTGTATTGGCCATGAACTCTTTGACGCAGATGATGGACAGCCTTGCTCCCGCCGACTATAGCATTAATACGGATACAGGGGTCATTACTTTGGGGGGATTGAAACTTAAACCGGATTATACCTTTTTCCCTTTGACCAGTATTGATTATACGATCATCACGGCTACAGGGGGAATTACAGTTAATAACCTGGCCTTTGAATTTGCCGATTTCAACAGCAACGGATTAAGTGATATCAAATTTTACAGTGATGATCCCATGGGATATCAAATTCTGTATGCGGTCTCAAATTAATTTTACTCAACTTTCTGAGTTGACAGATTTGAGCAGGATAAAAAATTGAATTAATTAATTATTGCACTGGCTAAAAAGAAACACAGCTGGCTGGTTGAAACCATGATTATTTAGTGCCCGACCAAAAACCACCAATTTTTCGGTCAGGCACTATTTATCAATAAAAACGTCTAGGAAATAATTTTCACTCTGGCCGAAAATACTTTTCCGATCAAGAACATTACCGGTTGTTTTCTCTTGAACCTCAAGCAGTAAAAAACCAAACGGCATCTCAAACTGGAAAGAACCGAGAGCCACGGATACCATCTTGACATTTGTTTTTGTAGATAGTTTCCTTAAGACAATATCCATACCGGGAAGGGTATTCTCGACCTTAAATTCCGGGTAATCAGATGTCTTAGCAGACAGGTTCCCAATAATAAAGCTTCTTGGATAGACTGGCTTGGCAAAATCTGCAACAACAAGATATATATTCACAGGCACATTGAGCCCAAAATCCGCAACTAATGACACAAATGCAATCCCTGTTTCCGTTCTGTCCTGGTTCAATATGTTTCTATTGGAAGACAAAATCGAATCCCCCAGCTCATAGGCCAACATATTGTCAAATATGACTTTTGCCGCCTGCTTCGGCTCAATATACTTATCAAAGGATAAAATTCCAAGGCTTTCTCCGGCAGAGATAAATTGAAACCCAGTGGACTTGATTCTGTCTTGTACAGTATCCCCGTTCTGGGAATCATAGGAATAATATAGTTTAGTGCTCATATCATTGACATGGTTCAGTGCGGTAGTATACAATTTAGAATTCCAGGCCACGGGTGGCAGACCCTGATCCAGTACCCAGGCTTCCATTCCCAGATTTACCTGGGCAGTGGCCTTATCCAGCCCAGTATCGGGCAAAGCATTTAAAGGCGTTTTGCGCGTATCATTAATAAGCCTCATTATGTATAAGGAAGCATCCAGGTGTTCAGCAGCAAACACAATAGAAAATTGTGAGAAAACAATGCAAAAAATCATTGTGATCACTGTTATGTATAATTTTACTTGTTTCATAGTGGTTTTATCAAAGCAATTATTATACCATAATTATTATATTAGGATAATCATCCGCCGTTAACGACCACATCTGTAATATGGTGTACCTGGTCATCTGTTAAGTATGGATGCATTGGCAGGCTGAATATGTCCTTAGATAAGTTTTCTGAAACGGGCAAACTCCCTGGTCTATGCCCAAGATACGCAAATGCCTGTTGAAGATGAAGAGGCTTGGGATAATAGACGGCAGTAGGAATACCGTTGTTCTTTAACCTGGTTTGAATAATTTCCTTATTTTCTTTTTTCACAGAATATTGTGCCCAGGCACTGGTTCTGTCATCAGGTATTGCCTGGATTTCAACGTGATCTTTTAAAAGCTTTGTATAAAGTGCGGCAATCCTGTTTCGGTTTTGAAGTTCTTCCGGAAAAATTTCCAATTTTTCCAGTAAGATAGCAGCCTGCAACGTATCAAGCCTGCCATTGATTCCAATGCGCACATTATCATATTTTTCTTTTCCTTTTCCATGCACCCGGATGGATAAAAGTTTTTCAGCAAGTGCATCATTATTGGTAAAAATAGCTCCACCATCTCCATAACATCCCAGGGGCTTTGCCGGGAAAAAACTTGTTGCTGCTGCATCACCCTGATTACAGGCTTTTGTTTCTTTATATTCTGCGCCAAAGCTTTGGGCACCGTCTGCCAGGACAAAAAGATCATATTTTTTTCCAAGGTCGGTTATTTTTTCATAATCTGCAGGAAGGCCAAATATATCAACGGGAATAATACCTCTGGGTTTTAAATTGTCTTTACTTTTTAAAAAAGGACAGACTGATTCATCATTATGCAATACTGCCTGAATCGCTTTTTCAAGGCCCAGAGGATCAATATTATATGTATCAGGGTCAATATCAACAAAAACAGGAGTTGCTCCCAACATGGCAATCACTTCTGCCGTTGCCACAAAGGAAAAGGCAGTTGTAAATATTGCATCGCCAGGACCTATCCCATAAGCCATTAAAACCATGAGTAAAGCATCTGTTCCATTTGCACATGAAATTGTATGTTTTACTTTGTTGAATTCACATAGCCTTTCTTCCAATTCATATACTTCAGGCCCCATGATATATTGGCCATGGGAAAGCACATCTGCTATCCTTTTTTGCAGTTTGGGCAAAATCCTGTGCTGCTGAAGTGACAGGTCAATAAATTGAATTGGCTTATTATTAGTAATCAATATTCAACCTCCCTATTTAGTGTTTGAACGAAAACTCACTCCTCTACGAGCCGCCCAAACACGGGGTTTTCGGTCAGGTACTATTTATAATCACGATACTTCTTTTTACCCAGTGAAAAATCTTCAGGCAAGTCATCCTTCTCATCAAGATCCAGGCAATATATCTGGCCGGCATGATTTTTCTTATATTTCAGACCGCTTTCCGGGCACACATAGATCCCATCTTTATCAGCATTTTTAAGCTTATGACCATGACGGCTCATAAACCCTTGCTGTTTTGCCGGCACACCAACCATAAACCCATAGTCTGGTACATCTTTTGTTACAACAGCACCTGCTGCAATGAATGAATATTTTCCTAAAGTTACATTGCATACGATTGTTGCGTTGGCGCAGATTGTTGTCCCCCTTTTAATCAAGGTTTTTTCATACAGATTCCTGCGCTTAATCTGTGACCTTGGGTTTAAGACATTGGTAAGAACACAGGACGGGCCTAAAAAGACATCATCTTCGACAATTGTTCCTTCATAAACAGAAACATTGTTCTGAATCTTCACATTATTGCCGATAACAACACCCCCTGAAATGCTCACATTCTGCCCGATGTTGCAGTTCCTGCCGATTTGAGCGCCAGAAAGAACATGGGAAAAATGCCAAATTTTAGTACCTTCTTTGATTTGAACATTTTCATCAATATAAGATGATTCATGGACAAAAAACTTTTCAGTACCTGGATTGTTCATTTGAGGTCCTTATTAAAATTTATAAGATAATTTCAGGTAAATCTGCAACGGTCTTTCCTCAACCGGACCATAACGCCCCGGGGTATTATTTTTTGTATCAAACAGGTTATCTGCTTTCAAGCTCAGGGTTGCCCGTGTCCCCCAAAAATCCTGCCATTTTAATCCCAAAGAAATAGTTGGCGTTATGTCAAACTCCCCGCTGTTGACGTCTTTATCAAAAGAATAGGGGATATCACCAGTCCAGGCAAAATTTGCCGTTAATAATTTTTTCGGCAGAAACTTCCAGGCAAATCCCAGGGATGCCAGGTATTCGGGTCCGGAATCATAGGGCTGGGTCCATTCTTCATAAACGGTGATTTTTGTGCCGTCAGGTCGGACAAAGGTATAAGACGGAATTCGATACTGGATATTGTCAGCCTCGGAGTTAAAGGCTGTCAGGCTAGTGTAAAAATCTAATTCTTTATTCAGAACGATAGTGCCGGACAATTCTGCCCCCCAAATTTTGATATCCGAAGGAAATGAAAGGCCGCCGTAAGGATCTTCAAAAACATAGTTGGAAATACTGGAGTGGAAAAGAGCGAGGGAAAAACTTTTCCCCTGATCTTTTGTCCACAGAAACTGAATATTGGCAGTACTGATTTCTTCCGCTTCCAGGGGATCAACACCAATCAGCTGGTTTGGGTAGGGGGTCCTGAATGCCGTACCATATACAAGCTTCAACCTGAAATCATCAGTTAAGAGTGAGTTGATCCCCATATTGTAGCTTAAAGTATTGTCGTATTCAGAATGGTTGTCATGCCGGATACCGAGCCATGAATCCGTGCGATTTCCCCATTTATATCGATACTGACCAAAAACAGAAATCAGTGTATTGGTATAATTTACCTGATCTGCAGTTGGGATAAATACGGAATTGCCGGGTTTTAAAGAAATGGGCAGAAAATTATTTTCTGCAACGGCTCCATCCACATGATTCCGTCTGAAGGAGGACCCAAAGGTAAATTGACTGGACTCTGAAACAGCCTTATACCAAAGCATTTCTGCCAAATAAATCAAGTCGGATTGTTCCTGCTCAATATCCACATTGGTCACATTATGTTCAATATACTGGCAATATCCTGTCAGTGTCAGGTCAAAACCGTTAAATCGGTCTTCATAAGTCCCTTTTATAAATCCTGAAGGTGCTTCTCTTTTGCCACGCCAGGACAATGATCCGCTGTCGTTCATTACATATTCCCGCTTGTTGTCAGACAAACGCCCTGACAGCTTGATCTTTTCCCCTAAAGATGTATTACCGGTGAATTCAAAATAATTAGAATTTTCAATATTTTTCAAATCATCCCCACCAGCCGTAGCAATTGAAGAATCAATTTTGTACGCGCTCTTATGATATTGATCCTGAACATAAGAGATTGACAAAAAAGTATCAGAAGATTTATTTTTTTTACCCCCCTTTACTGATCCGCCGGAATAACTGTCACTGCCGGCAAAGAACTCCGCTTCCACTCCTTTGATATCATTTCCTTTGAAAGGTACTATATTAACTATCCCTGCAAAGGCATCCGCACCCCACAATACAGATCCCGGCCCCCTTATGATTTCAACGCGTTTAACATTGGTAAGGGAAATTTCATAATCCATGACATTGACATTTCGGGTTGCATTGGTGGTCAAAGGAACACCGTCATAAAGAAAAAGTATTCCGCTCTGAACACCTCTAAGATATGGAATAGTACCTGATGCCCGACGATTCATATAGAATCCGGGTTCGGTTTCAAGAAGTTCTGCCAGGGTATTCACCCCCCGTCTCTCAATTTCACCGGAATTAATAACTCTGGCAACTGCAGGTGCATTAAGAGTTGATTCAGCTTTTTTTGATGCCAGTGTCAATACTTCAAGCTCTTCTCCCACAAAAAAAAGCATGGTTTTTTCTAGGGCCTTATCTTCTACACCGCCCCAAAGGGGGGTTACATGGATTAAAACAGACCATAAAAATAAGTGACATATTAATAAAAGACGCTTTATAATCATTTATTCACCATCCACCAACTTGACCAATGTCCGGAACCTTGCCCTGGACAGTCCCAGCAATCTTGCAGCAGAACTTTTGTTATCATTGGCCATTTCAAGTGCCTGTAAAACGATTTGTTTTTGCAGCTTATCATAATCTATGCCTGAAGGAGACAGGTCAAAACCACCTTCAAAAATTGCAGATTTACCGTCAATATTAAGGAATCCGAAATCTTCTGCCGTAACCGGCAACTTACCTGATTTCAATATCATGACCCGTTCCATGGCATTGGCAAGTTCCCTTACATTGCCGGGCCAGGCAAAACCTTTTAAGACGTTTTGCCCGCCGAGTGTAATAATCTCACCATCATAATCGCCCATTTTCCCATATTTTTTGATAAAACCAATTGATAAAGGTATAATCGCCTCTTTTCTTTCCCTCAAAGGTGGAACTTCAATGGGAAAGACGGCCAGTCGGTAATACAAATCCTGTCGGAACTTTTTTTCCTTTACCATTTGTTCAAGATTTTGATTGGTGGCACAAATCAATCGAATATCAAGTTCTACTTCCTTATTTCCGCCAACCCTGGAGAATGCTTTTTCCTGGATGGCACGAAGTAATTTTGCCTGGGCACCATGGGGCAGGTCTCCGACTTCATCTAAAAACAGGGTGCCGTTATTGGCAAACTCAAATTTACCTTCCGTCCTGTTGGATGCGCCGGTAAACGCACCTTTTTCATGTCCGAAAAGTTCTGATTCCATCAAAGAAGGCGAAATGGCGGCGCAATTGACCGGCACAAAACGGTTCCTGGTTCTTTCGGAACTGGCATGAATAAATCGTGCTACCACCTCTTTGCCAACCCCGGACTCGCCCGTAATAAGAACAGTGGCATCACTTTTTGCCACTTTCAGGGCGAGTTCTTCAACTTTTTTCATTGCTTTTGATACAAAAACGGCATTCTCTTCCCGGGTATTATTTTTCAACCTTTTCTGCAACATGACATTTTCAAAAATAATCTTACCAAACCCAAGGGCTCGTTCCACTGCGATATGTACCTGGTCTTCATCAAAAGGTTTTACAAGATAATCCGTAGCCCCAAGCCTTAATGCATCAATGGAGGATTCAACAGAAGCATAGGCAGTGATGAAAATCACCGGACATCCCATTTCCCGTGCCTTTATTTCCGAAAGCAATTCCTTTCCTCCCATGCCATCCATCCGGATATCTGATATCACAAGGTCAAACTCATTGTCTTCCAGTTTTTCCAAGGCTGTTATACCATTTTCTGCCTCATCAATGGAATGTCCCTTGGATTCCAGCAAAATCCTTAAAATAGACCTGATCCGGTTTTCATCATCAACTATCAGTATGTTTGCCATAATATCACTCTTTTCTATAGACCTTTGAATAACGCACTCTTTTGCCCGATTGCTACGGAATATGAAAATGATAATCCTCGAAATATTCTATATATTCCTCCGGTTATAATTTTCATCTTCCTTGCACTAAAACAAAATAGCACATTATTCAAAGGTCTCATTATATTGATCGTGATCCATCTGCCCATGGTCAGTTCCCTTCACACAGGGAAGGTAAATTTTAAAAAAAGCCCCTTTATTTTCATTATTCCCTACTCTGATTTTTCCGTCATGTAATAGAATAATGTCTTTTACAATGGCCAGACCCAGACCGGTCCCCTTTGCCTTAGTCGTAAAAAAAGGTTTAAAAATGTTATCGATCACCTCTTTTTTAATGCCCGGCCCTGAATCTTTTATTAAACAAATCCAATATCCTTCCAAAGTGCGGCTGTGTATCTCAACTTTATCATCAGGACCGCATGCTTCAAAGCAATTTTTTAAAATATTGCTCAATGCCCGTTCCATGAGCGGAGTGTCACACATGACCTGCGCAATTCCTTTTTCTATTTTCTGAATCACCTTGATATGTTTTTCAAAATTGACACCATCCAGTTTTATAATCAATTTTTTTACAAATGCGTTCATATCAGTTTCATCCATGACCGGTTCAAAGGGTTTTGAATAAAGTAAAAAATTCTCCACCAAAAGATTGATCCGGTTAATTTCTTCTTCCTGATAAGTGAACATATTTTCCCGCATGACGTCATCAATCCCAGGTTTTTTAAGGATATTCATACTACCCTTGATAATGGCAAGAGGGTTTTTGATTTCATGGGCTACCATAATTGAAAATTTACCCACATTTGCCATGGATTTTTGTTCCGCCATATCTGCATAGGCTTTTTCAAGAGCTTTACGCTGTTCTTTCAGGCCGTTGAGCATATCATTAAATGCAGACGCCAGCATCCTTGTCTCATAAAAACTTCCGCCGCTGGCTTTAAGATCCATTTGTCCCCCAGATACTTCCTTTGACACATCCACCAAATGATTCAGAGTTTTTACAATGGACCTGGAAAAAAACCAGTACCAACCTCCTGAGACAAATGCCAGCAATAGAGCAAAAAATAAAAATCGCAGGCTCATTTTCTGTTTTAGAAGGTCAAGGCTCTCCTTTGAATAACCCAGTTCCACATTCCCGATGGTATCATACTCTTTTACACTGTTATCAATCAAGTTTTCTTCCATCATGGATGGTGTTAAAATCGGGACCGTTATTTTAACAATGTCACCGGATATTTTCTTTTCAACATTTACAAGTACTACTTTTTCTCTGGATGTAATGGTAACTTGTTTGACGTCTTTTTGCTCAATCATGTTGTTGACCAGCCGGTCCAGCATGATTGTATCATTTAATAAAACCCCTAGTTCAGCATTTGTGGCCAGATTCTGAGCAATCAGTTCAAAGTTACTGTGAAATCGCATGGTTAAAAAATCACCCGTCAGTCTGATGCCTATGATGCCCATGATCGCGGCAGTGGCCATGATGGAAAACAAGGCACCAAATAAGAGGGTTGATTTAATTGAATATTGCATCATTTCTTAAACTTAACATTCTCCGGTAAATTATGATTTAATTTAAGATCCAACAACTTGATCACTTTCGGATTCAACCTCACCATAAAAATGGGACCAACGGACACTTTCTTTTTTTCATTTAAAAATGTGTAGATCAGGTTTGCCATCTGTTTTCCCACCTCTTGATAATCAATGACAAAACTCAATGCAGCCCCGGACTCACTGAAAAAATTATTATACCCAATGGCAGGAATTTTTCTTAAAATTAATTGTTTAATCGTATGTTTTATTATAGTTGTTGAAATCACAGTAGCATCCGGAATAAACAACACTGCATCAAGATCTTTTGCCTTCTCTTCCAGAACAACCGGAATCATAGAACTATCTGAGACATCAAGGGAGATCAGGGTAATTTCATTTGTTCTTGCTAAAAAACTCGCCGAGTTGAACCAGTTTTTATTATTTTTCGGATCATATAGAACGCCTATTTTTTGGATATCTGGGAATACCTGCTTAATAATAGTCAACTGGGTCAGGGAAAAAATATTGAGTGACAGACCTGAAACATTTGTGTTGGAACTATTGATAAATGATTCCGGGTTGACTACCATCCCGTAAATAATCTGGGTGGTTATTTTTTGTTGCAATAAATAGGTTAATGCTCTCGGCCCCACTGCAATAAACAGGTTAAAATCACTTTCTAAAATTTCCCGAAATTTTCCGTTTTCTCCATAGGGTCTGTCGGCTGAATCAAGATATACCCTGGTAACTGGAAAATCCAGGCTGTTTTCCATTTCATCCGCCATCATTACAAAAGGTCTTATTTCCCTGGACATCACCACGCACACATCTGGCGGGATAGTTCCTGCCAACGTGGATGACAAAGGGATCAGGCAGAATAACAATATGGAAACATATCTAATTATCAATAAGTTCCTTAACCTGGCTGATTTTTTGTGTAAATTCTTTTGTTATTAAATCTGCTTCACTTCTTGATCTGATGACATGGGGTGTGATCAAAAAAATCAACTCTGTTTTTTGTGATTCCTGGGTTTCTTTTTTAAAAAAATACCCAAGTACTGGAATATCCTTTAAAAAAGGCACGCCTGCATCACTGACCGAAGTGGTTTTCCGCATCAGACCGCCGATGAATATGGTCTGCTTATCCTCCACCACCAAAGATGTGGTGGCTTTTCTTGTCAGTATGGAATAGTTATTCAGTTGTGTGTCAAATGTGCCTTTTTCACTGACTTCCTGGGTTAGATCCAATTTTACCAGCCCCCTGGAATTGATGGACGGGGTTGCCTTGAGAATAATTCCTGTTTTTTTGTATTGAACAGTATTTGTGACACCCCCGTTGGCATCGGTTACAGTACCTGTGATAGTGGGTACTTCTTCGGCTACCTCAATATAGGCCTCCTTATTGTCCAAACCAATGATATTGGGAGAGGAAAGGATATTAATATTTGAATCTTCTCCTACAGCCTTGACAAGGGCTCTGAGCGCATCAGCAGCGTTAAACACCCCAAAGGTGAAGCCCGTGGCAGCCCCAAGCGCCGTGCCCGTGGTAATAAATGAATCGTTCTGATCATTCCTTACAACACTGTCATAGCCACCGATTTTATTGGTCAGCATCCACTGGACCCCAAACTCAAAGGAATCTTTCAAAGTGACTTCTGCTACCACAACGTTTAAAAGGACCTGCCTGGGCATGATATCCAATTTTTTTAATATTGTCTTTATGGTAGCAAAATCCCTGGGATTGGCCTTAAAAATAATAGCATTATTGGTTTCATCTGCTATGATTTTGACATCATCAATCAAATCCCCGGAAATAGTTTTCTTAGTGACTGCTTTTTCCGGCTGGGCAGTCTTGGCCTGGACAATCTTCTGGCTTCCGGAATCTTGTTTTGCCGTGACTTTTCCGCCATAAACCTCTTTTAAGATATCAGCCAGGTCGACTGCACTACCATTTTCCACATAATAAACAAAAACATCACTTGACTCC
>JAHJDU010000499.1 GCA_018812385.1 Pseudomonadota bacterium | reverse complement strand
CAATTAAAAAATTTAATGTTTCAGACAGAGTGGATTTCATACCTGGAAATTATATCGAAGATGAATTTATGGAACCCAATTCCTTTGATGCTGCCTGGCTATCCCACATCCTTCACGGAGAAGGTCCTGAACAGGCCGGGCAGATTATTAGAAAGGCTGTTTTTGCTCTAAAGCCAGGAAGCAAAATTTTTATCCATGAGTTTATCTTGAATGACACCATGGACGGCCCGTTATTTCCGGCGCTTTTTTCCATAAACATGTTTTTAGGAACGCCCGACGGTCAGTCATACAGTGAGACTCAGCTATCTGACATGCTCAAAGCACAGGGTGTAAAAAACATTAAACGGCTTTCTTTTGTAGGGCCGACACAATCGGGTATTTTAAGCGGCATCACTTCATAAAAATGGAATGCTTTTGGTTCAGATACTATTTTTCCCTTAATGCTACTGGTTTTGATAAAATTTCAGACCAGACAATGGCATTTTGCAATAGATTGGATTTATAACGGCGGGTGCCTGATAAATTGCGTTTCCGTTCTTTAATGCAAATTTCTTTTTGCCCGGAGGGAATTCTTTTTGCAGGCCATGCCGCTTTTTCAGGGACACTCTTTTTTGGGGAGACAATCGTTGAAGGTGCGCTGAAATCAGCATCTTCTCCTGCGGTTTCATAATCAGAATACGATTCTTCATCTTCAACAAGTTCTTCCCATCCCGTATTCTGTTCCGTGGTTCCTTGTCTTTGCTGCCGGGACTGTTCTTCAAGATCCTTGACAAACTTTTTAATCTGCTCACCTATCCTATCAAATATGGATGGGTTTTTTTTAATGGCTTGGGGTGCAGCTGTCTTTTTCTTTCTGGCAAGAACCTGCTTTAAAAGCGAGGGCAATACAAAAAAGGCAATGACAAAAAGAAAGACAATGATTGAATCAAAATCCATGGGTTAATCCTTGATAAAAGCGGTTCCTAAAACCTGAATTCAGGTTTTAGGAACCGCTTGTTTGAGTTATTTTTCAGGCTCGGGCTCGGGTGTGGCAATCTGGTCTCTCATTTTGGTGTCTGCGGAAATATTCTGCATCCTGTAATAATCCATGATGCCCATATTACCACTTCTGAAAGCCTCTGCCATTGCCAGGGGAACCTGGGCCTCGGCTTCTACCACCTTGGCGCGCATTTCCTGAACCCGGGCTCTCATCTCCTGCTCCTGGGCAAAGGCCATGGCACGCTTTTCCTCGGCTTTTGCCTGGGCAATTTTTTTGTCTGCCTCGGCCCGGTCAGTTTCAAGTTCAGCTCCGATATTTTTGCCCACATCCACATCTGCAATATCAATGGATAATATTTCATAGGCAGTTCCTGCATCCAGCCCTTTTTTCAGAACTGTTTTTGATATCATATCCGGATTTTCAAGCACTTCTTTGTGGCTTTTCGCTGACCCGATGGTGGTGACAATACCTTCTCCCACCCTTGCAAGAATGGTTTCTTCTCCGGCCCCACCCACAAGGCGGTCGAGATTGGCCCGCACTGTGACCCTTGAGATGGCTCTCAACTGAATGCCGTCCTTTGCCATGGCTGTAACCAAGGGGGTCTCAATAACCTTTGGATTAACGGACATCCTTACAGCTTCAAGCACATCCCGGCCGGCAAGATCAATGGCAACAGCCCGTTTAAAAGGAAGCTCAATATTGGCCTTGTCTGCTGCAATGAGTGCCTGGACAACCCGGCCGACATTACCACCGGCAAGATAATGGGACTCAAGATCGTCCGTGGGAATTTCAATACCGGCTTTGACGGCCATGATTTTGGATTCAACAATCAGCTTTGCCGGAACCTTTCTGAGCCTCATAAAAATAATATTGAGCAGCCCGACCTTTGCACCCGAAACCAATGCCTGTAACCACAGGCCTAAATATGAAAAAATAAAGTAAAACAGCACCAGGCCGATAACACCTGCAATAATTAATAAAATAAACATAAAATCCATTGAACTTAATCTCCTATATTAAAGTTTTTTCTACTATAATCTGATTACCTTTAACACCTGTTACAGCAATGGGCGTATCGGCATCAATATATTCTCCATCAGTCACCACATCCACGCGTTGTGAGTTTATCTGTGCCATTCCGGCCGGGCGAAGATCTGTGACAGATTTTCCTTTCATATGCAGATAGGTTTCAAGCCCCTGTCTTTGTGAAACCACCCCGTCCTGTTTTGATAACTCCCGATTCAGGGACAACGGCGACCTGGCCAGTATTTTCATCCCGAAAATAATTAAAACAGGCAACAGGGCAATGTCCAGACCCGTAAAAATCATCCCGGCTGTTGTGGATATGGTTGTAAACACCAGATACAAGGAATAAAACAACACGCTGAGCGCAATTACAGTCAACAACCCAAAAGACGGAATAAAAATTTCAACAATGATGACCAGAATTCCGATCACTTGAAGAAAAAGGGGAAGATATAAGGTTTCATTCCGCGCCTTTATATTTCAGGATATTTTAGGT
>JAHJDU010000498.1 GCA_018812385.1 Pseudomonadota bacterium | reverse complement strand
GTAATCGACAAGGCTGCAAATGCCATTATACAGATGTCACCCAATGCCGTAGTCATGATTATCCTGATTAATATCCTGCTGCTGGGGCTGGGAATGATACTTGATGCAATCTCCATTTCCTATCTCATCATGCCCATCCTTATTCCGGTGCTTATTGCCTTTCATATAGATCCTTTGTGGTATGGCATTATCTTTATTTCAGCCATGGCCATAGGACAGGCAACTCCACCCGTGGGGGTCAACCTGTTTACTGCGGCCAACCTGATAAACGGTGATATCGACTCTATTGCAAAAGAGGCGATTCCCTATGTTGTAATGGATATTATTGTTCTGATTATTCTTTCCCTGCTGCCGATTTTATCCTTATATCTGCCAGTTAAAGCCGGGCTTTATACACCATAAAAGAGATGGATTTACTACGATGCACAAAGAGCGCTAATATAATTATTTCATACCAAGATATTCTTTATGAAAGTGCTTATGCCATTTTCACAATCTAATATACAAGTCAAGAATTTATCATAACAAGAAAGAGGAGGAAGGCATGGCTGAAGATGCCAGAAACTTGTTGGAGTTTTACCGGACCATGGTCACGATTCGTCAGTTTGAGACCATGGCAGGAGAATATTTTGCAGCCGGAGAGATACCGGGTTTTATTCACCTGTCCATCGGGCAGGAAGCAAGCAGTGTAGGTGTTTGTTCCTGTCTGCGACGGGATGATTATGTGGCCACAACCCATCGTGGTCATGGTCATATGATCGCCAAGGGAGCAGATCTAAAAAAGATGGCGGCTGAATTGTTCGGTAAAAAAACCGGTTATTGCAAAGGCAAGGGCGGATCCATGCACATTGCTGATTTCTCCATCGGTATTCTGGGTGCAAACGGGGTTGTGGCTGGCGGGTTGCCGATAACAGCCGGTGCAGGTTTTTCCATAAAGATGCGCAAAACCGATCAAGTTGCAGTATGTTTTTTCGGTGACGGCGCCTCCAATCGCGGTCCGGTCCACGAGGTGATGAACATGGCATCTGTATGGAAACTGCCGGTCATATTTGTGGTTGAAAATAATCAGTGGGCTTCCACCACGCCTCAAACTGTTTCCGGATCTGTGGAGGATATCAGCACTCGGGCAGCCGGCTACAACATGCCAGGCGTTTTAGTTGACGGCAACGATGTGCTCGCGGTAAGAAAGGCGGCTGGCAAAGCGGTTGAACGCGCACGTAAAGGAGAGGGCCCCACCTTTATCGAAAACAAAACCTATCGTATCCGTGGTCACTTTGAAGGTGATCCCCAAAAATATCGAACCGGAGCGGAAGTTGATGAATGGCAGAAGAAAAAGGATCCCATCGACCGATTTTCCAAATATTTGGTCAAAAATAAGAAATCGAAAAAAAAGGACCTCGAAAAGATCTGGGAGGATGTGGCTGTAGAGATTAATGAAGCTGTTACCTTTGCCAAAGAGAGTCCATTTCCTGCACCGGAAGAGGCATTGGAAGATCTCTTCGTAAACGATTTCAAAGGAGGTTCTCAATCATGAAGGAAAGAATAATAAGTGCTTCCGCAGCCCTTGCCGAGGCTCTCCATGAAGAAATGACCCGAGATGAAAGTATTTTTATCATCGGCGAAGACCTGACCGCCCATGAAGGTATTTTCGGTCAGTTCAAAGGACTTCCAAAAAGTTTTCCCGGCCGAATTATTGATGCGCCGATCAGTGAATCCGCCATCGCTGGAGTGGGGTTGGGTTCGGCACTAACCGGCATGCGGCCCATTGTTGATATGCATTTTTCCGATTTTGTCACCTGCTGTATGGATGAGCTGTGCAACCAGGCTGCTAAAATCCGCTATATGTCCGGCGGTCAGGTTAAGGTGCCTATTGTGTTCTGGTGCCCGGATGGTGCCGGTTTAAGGGCAGCGGCTCAGCATTCTCAATCCCTGGAAGCCTGGTTTGTGCACACGCCCGGTCTAAAAGTGGTGGTTCCCAGCGAGCCGGCCGATGTAAAAGGATTGATTAAATCGGCTCTTCGAGACGATGACCCAGTAATGTTTTTCCAGCACAAACAGCTTTTCGCCAAACAGGGTCCGGTACCGGAAGAACCCTATTTGATTCCTTTGGGGCAGGCCGCCGTCAAACGCGAGGGCAAAGATGTCACCCTTTTGTGCTATGGCTCCAGCTACTACCTCTGTCAAGAGGCAGCCGATGTACTTGCTGATCTGAATATAGAAGCTGAAATTGTCGATTTGAGAACCCTCAAACAGCTGGATATGGAAACAGTGGCCCAATCCATCCGCAAGACCAACCGGGCTGTCATTGTACACGAAGCTTGTCTGACTGGCGGTTATGGAGCGGAACTGGCTGCCCGTATACAGGAAGAATTGTTTGATTATCTGGATGCGCCGATCAAACGCGTAGCAGCCAGGGACGTTCCGATTCCTTTTTCTCCGGGCTTGGAAGATTATTGTCTGCCCAAGGTGTCTGATGTGGTAGCGGCAGTTCAAGCGGTAACATATAAGTAAATTAGGAGTACTCATGGTGACAGAAATCACAATACCAAAACTCGGGCTGACCATGGAGGAAGCAAAACTGGTGAAATGGTCCTTTGATACGGGCCAGGCGGTTGCGGCTAAACAGATGGTCGCACTCATCGAAACCGATAAAGTGTCCTTTGAAATTGTTTCTCCTGCTAACGGCATCGTCTATCCGGTGGTTCCAGCCGGCACCACGGTTCTGGTTGCTCAGATCATAGGGTATATAGCGGCAGATGAGGCGGAATTGGCAATCTTGCAAAAAGAGCATCCTGTAGATGCTGGAGTGCTAGCCGAACATTCGGAAGATAAACCAGGAGGTAAGTTAGACAAAACGGCTCCTGCAGCAACGGATACTGCTGGATCAAAAGTCGGAGAGCGCATCATTTCCTCGCCTTTGGCACGGCGTATGGCAAAAGAGCATGGTCTGGATCTGGCAAAAATTCCCGGAACCGGTCCGGGAGGACGAATTGTAGAGGTTGATATCCAACAGGCACTGGCAGCACCTCCGCAAATTGAACCGGTGCAAGCTCTTGAAGTCCCAGCGTCTATTGAATCAGACCTTGCACTGACCGTGGCTGAAGAAATTCCCATTCAGGGGATAAGGAAAGTCATTTTTCAAAATATGCACTTAAGTTTGAACACCCAGGCC
>JAHJDU010000497.1 GCA_018812385.1 Pseudomonadota bacterium | reverse complement strand
TTGCAAAGAATCATAGCCAAATTAAATCTCAACACAAAATTTATTCACTAATTTTTTTATTCCTTCGGTCTCAATTCCTCAATAAATGTTGCGGGCATCCACCACATCCCCCAGTTAACGCAAAATAAATATTTATATAAATCAATTTTTAATTCCGGATAAATCAGTATTTGGCGTAAATGCCAATATTGGCATTTACGCCAAATGGTAACGAATCGCTCTATTTATCGGAAATACCAATCCTGGTATTTCCGATAAATGGTTTGTTCACTATTTTTTTAAAATTTTATTGTCAGTGAAGGGAATCAGAAATTGACTTTATCGCTGTTTGCTTATATAAATTCTTTCTAAATCAATGGATACCATACTCAAATATTTTGAACCGGATCACAAAATTGTTACGCTTTTAGCCAAAGGGTTGGACTGCCATCCTCTTTTGGCAACCCTGCTTTGCGCCAGAGGAATTACAAGTCTTGAAAAAGCCCGCTTCTTTTTAAACCCAAACTTTGAAAACCTTATAGATCCTTTTCTTATAAAGGATATGGATAAGGCTGTGGAACGGATCCTTATAGCAGTTCAAAACAAAGAAAAAATTCTTGTCTTTGGCGATTTTGATGCAGACGGTGTCACTGCTACTGCATTACTCAGTGATTTTCTTGAATATTGTGACGCTAATGTATCCTGGTATATTCCCCATCGCATCAAAGAGGGCTATAGTCTTCAAACTGATCATATTCAAATGGCCATGGAACAGGAAATTGATCTGATTATTACTATTGACTGCGGTGTCAGCAGCCATGAAGCTGTTAAAAAAGCCAATCTTGAAGATATTGACGTCATAATCACTGATCACCATGAACCCGGCCCCACCTTGCCGTCTGCCATGGCAGTGATCGATCCTAAAAGGAAAGACTGCAGGTCAGGGTTAGACTATCTCGCCGGTGTGGGGGTTGCCTTTTTTCTTGTCATGGCGCTTATAAAATTTTTCAGGGGAAAAAATTTCTGGGAAGATATGCCAGAACCCAATCTCACAGATTATCTGGATCTGTTTGCCATTGGAACCATAGGAGATATGGTGCCCTTGATCAATGAAAACCGTGTGCTTTGTGTGGCTGGGCTTAAAAAAATAAAACAGGGAACAAGGCTTGGATTAAAATTTATTGCGCAAAGCTCCAGGATTGATTTAAAAAAAATTGACTCAGATGACATCTCATTTAAAATTGTCCCAAGAATAAACGCAGCCGGAAGGATATCCCATGCCAGGATCTGTGTTTCACTGCTCATGGCAACGGATATCAACAACGCTGAAAAAACAGCATTACTTCTGGATAATTTAAATATCAAACGGCAGAGAATTGAGCAGGAAATTGTCTTGAATATTGAACACCGCCTGGAAAAAAACCCAGACCTGCTGGAAAAAAAACTGCTTTTTTTATGGGATGACAAGTGGAATCCAAGTGTCCTGGGAATTGCCGCATCAAAATTATCAAAAAAATACTATTGCCCCGTGATTTTATTATCCAGTGCAGGTGAATATGCCATTGGTTCCGGACGAAGTATCAATAATATTAATATCTACCAGGCCCTTTTGGAAAGTGAAGTGCTGCTTGAAAAATTTGGCGGCCATGCCATGGCATCGGGTCTCACTGTGAAAAAAAACAATTTAGAGCTGCTGGCTCAAAATTTAAACCGATATATGGAAGAAATCTATTCTGAAAAAAATTTTCTAAAAACCCTGACTATTGATGCGATTCTTGATTTTGAAGATATTAATTTCACCCTGGCCAAAGAAATTGACCGGTTAAGGCCTTTTGGTATGGCCAACCCGGAACCAGTCTTTATGTGCAAAAATATCCGCGTAAAATCTTCTCATATTATTGGAAACAGCCACAGGAAAATGATTCTTGAAAAAGCTGACCCCCTTTGCCGGCATCAGGTCGAAGCCTTTCATTTTAATATCACCAACCCTGATGATCTGCCTGACTATTATCCCCAAATTGCCTTTAAACTTAAAATCAATAAATTCCAAACAAACGCTGCACAGATTATTATCGAAGAACTTTAAATTTTTAACTTGAAAACATCCTGTTTTTATTATATATCTCTCGATTAAAACTTTATAATTTTTGATAATTAAGGATAATTCAATGGCTAAACTTTTTTATACCGGAAACAGGGAAGCAAAACTTCTTTCTAAGATCGAATCTTCCAAAGAACGGGAAAGAATAAGAACCATCACGACAATCCGGGACAACATAGATTCCTTTAGCAATAAAGTCTCCATGAAACTCATTGAATCCAAATTAGTTGAGACTGTCTCAAAATCCAGTATTGAAAATCAAATCACAAGATGTTTAGATACGCTTTGTAAAGCAGAAGATTTTGATATTGACTATATGGTTGCGCCTTTTCGGACTCTTATTTCAAATCCTAACATTGCCAGTCTGTACCTGACAGCATTTATAGTGGAAAAACTGATCAATCACAAAGATGTCATTGATGTTTATGGCAGCGATGAAGATATTTATTTTTGTATCCAGAAGGAACTTGCCGCCTTTTTACCGAATTCCTGATACAAAATATTTCTTTGACAGGCATCGAATCCTCCATGAATCTACCTTATTTGTGAATGTGGGGGTGTTTCCCATGTTTGTGGATATGCTCATGGCGATGAATATGGATTTCATCGTCTCTTAAAATCCTGCCGTTTTCCATGGAATATATTTTATCTGTTACAGCCCTTGCAAAATCAAATTCATGTGAAATAACAAAATAAGAAATATCAGAGCGTCATTC
>JAHJDU010000496.1 GCA_018812385.1 Pseudomonadota bacterium | reverse complement strand
TACGTGTGACCTTCAGGTTACGTGTGACCTTCAGGTTACGATAGACATCGTAAAATGTTAATGAATTTTCTCGTCTTCATGATTTTCATTGTTTTTGGCCCTTCATTCATGCTAAACAAATCGGAAAAACAAGCGCGAGTACAATGCGGGGATTAAGAAAACTGGCAGCTGCCCCAGGGCGCGAATTTATTTTCAACACCGACAGGATAAAAATAAGGGATCATTATGAAAGTTCTTGTTACCGGAGCAGCAGGGTTTATCGGATTTAATTTAACAGCTCGCCTCCTTAGAGAGGGTGTAAACGTCTGTGGAATTGATAATTTAAACGATTACTATGATGTAAACCTTAAAAAAACAAGGCTTTCCATTATTGGAAAAGACCCAAAATTTGAGTTCCTGCTGGTTGATTTGTCTGACAGGGAAAAAATAAAAAAATTGTTTGAAACTCATCAATTTGATTATGTTATAAACCTTGCTGCCCAGGCAGGGGTCCGTTACAGCATTGAAAACCCGGCATCTTATATTGACAGCAATCTGGTTGGCTTTGGTAATATACTTGAAGGTTGCCGACATTCAGGTGTCAAGCACCTGGTCTATGCGTCCAGCAGTTCTGTCTATGGACTGAATACAAATATGCCGTTTTCTGTCCGGCATAATGTGGATCATCCCATCAGCCTCTATGCAGCATCCAAAAAAGCCAATGAATTAATGGCCCATACCTATAGCTATTTATACAATCTTCCCACAACAGGTCTAAGATTTTTCACTGTTTATGGTCCCTGGGGAAGGCCGGATATGGCTCTTTTCCTTTTTACAAAGGCCATTTTGAACAATGAGCCCATTAAAGTATTTAATAATGGGGATATGCAGAGGGATTTTACCTATATTGATGATATTGTAGAAGGCGTTGTCAGAGTAATGAATACTATTCCAAAGGCAGATCCAGACTGGACATCTGACACACCCAACCCGTCGAGCTCTTGTGTCCCCTACAAACTCTACAATATCGGCAACAATCAGCCCGTTGCCCTGATGGCATTTATTGAAGCCATTGAAAAGGCCATCGGAAAAAAAGCTGTTAAAGAATATTTGCCTTTACAGGCAGGCGATGTCCCTGCAACCTATGCAGATGTAAGCGACCTGATAAAAGATACTGGCTTTAAACCCGCAACCCCCATAGTTGAGGGAATAAATAATTTTGTTAAATGGTATAAAGAATATTATCAATAGCGGAGAAAGGTTTCTATGGATGATAATACAAAAATTGCAGTTATCGGGCTGGGTTATGTTGGTTTGCCCCTGGCCGTTCATTTTGGTACAAAATTTCATACAATAGGTTTTGACCTGAAAGACAGTATTATTGCAAACTGTAAAAAATTTGAAGATCCCACAGGTGAAGTTTCAAAAAAAGAGTTTGAAAAAGCCAATTTTTTTTATCCCACATCTGATCCCACGAAAATTTCAGATGCAGATTATATCATTGTGGCAGTGCCCACGCCAATAGACAAAGCCAGACGTCCTGACTTGAAATATATGGAAAGTTCATCCACCACGGTGGGTCAATATATGAAAAAGGATGTTATCGTGATTTTTGAATCAACTGTCTATCCCGGTGTTACAGAAGATGTCTGTGTCCCGATTTTGGAAAAAATGTCTGGATATGAATGGAAAAAAGATTTCCATGTAGGATACTCTCCGGAACGAATTAATCCAGGGGATAAGGAACATACCCTGCCAAAAATTGTAAAAGTGGTTTCAGGAGATGATGAAAAAACCTGTGATAAGGTGGCAAAGCTTTATGAAACTATTATTGTGGCAGGAGTCCACAGAACAAAAACCATAAAAGAAGCAGAAGCTGCCAAAGTGATTGAAAATACGCAAAGAGATTTAAATATTGCGTTAATGAATGAACTGGCACTTATTTTTGATAAATTAGATATAGATACAAAAAATGTGTTGGATGCAGCCGGTTCCAAGTGGAATTTCCTTCCCTTTAAACCAGGACTTGTAGGCGGCCACT
>JAHJDU010000495.1 GCA_018812385.1 Pseudomonadota bacterium | reverse complement strand
TGGCGTAATGACCCTTGTGCTTGGCGGGGCGATCTGGTTTGTTGTAAGGGATTCGCCCCAGGAAAAGGGGTATCCGGGTTTTACAAAAACAATGCCAACGTCTGCATCATTGTCTGAGCGCAGAATCTGGCAGGATCTTTTTAAAGTGTTTAAATATAGGAATGTCTGCCTTTTATTTGTTATTCCCGGTGGAATAGCGGGATGTATCCTTACTTTTTCCGGCCTGTGGGGGGTGCCCTTTCTGATCTCTCATCACGGCTTAAGCCCGGCCAGGGCGGCTGCTATGACATCTGTCCTGCTCGTTGGCTGGGCCATTGGGGCTCCTTTTTTCGGATGGTTGTCCGATCATATGGGAAAACGAAAATCTATGTATCTTGCCGCAATCATGGTGGTGGCTCTGGGGTGGTCGTTGATCCTTTTCAGGGAAAGCCTTTACTTTTTTCAGCTGATCATGACCCTTTTTGTTACTGGTTTTTTTTCCGGTTGCATCATCATCAGTTTTGCCTTTGTCATGGAATCTGTTCCTTCATCCCTGTCCGGAACGGCCGCCGGCCTGACCAATATGGGGGTGATGATGGGGCCTATGCTGCTTCAGCCGACTATGGGCCGGATACTGGACTATCATTGGACAGGTCAGATGATTGACGGGGTAAGAATTTATTCCCTTGATGCCTATGAATATGGGTTTATCCCCATGATGGCATGGATTATTTTATCTGTTGGGCTCCTGTTTTTTACCAAAGAGACACACTGCCGCCAGATGGGTTGAACCGAAATCTTGAAACTGATAGTTCAAGCGGCATATGAATCCGCATGGGATTACCCTGCAAATAAATTGACTTTAAGTGATCAAGTGCTAATATATTAGACGTTAATTGCAAGTTGTGAAAGGTAAACCAGATTAAGTTAGAAAGTTAAAGACAAACAAATTATGCAGGTATACGTTTTCCTATGAAAAAGAAAAAAACAGATAGATATAAAGGGTTTGAACAAGGCCCCATTCGTCCGCCCAGTGAAGCAAGCAGTCTTTTAATACGCCTGACACGAAATTGTCCCTGGAATAGATGTACATTTTGCAGGGTGTACAAAAAAAGGAAATTTTCTCTAAGGTCTGTTGAAAATATTATTAAAGATATTGATGTTTTGCATGGCTATATTGAAAGGGTCAAACAGATTGTCAAACCGGGCGGGTATGTTGGCGGTGAGGTTATTAAGACCCTTTACAACAGTTTTGAAGAAAAAGATCAGATGGCTCTTAGTGCTGCCATGAATTGGTATGCATCAGGAATGAAATCCATTTTTTTACAGGATGCCAACTCTTTGATCATGAAGCCCGATGACCTGGTATTTGTACTTGAACATATAAAGAAATGTTTTCCAGATGTGGACAGGATTACATCCTATGCAAGAAGTCATACCATTGCCCGAATCAAGCAGGATGATCTGCAACGCATTGCCAATGCAGGATTAAACCGCATTCATGTGGGTATGGAATCCGGATCTGATATAGTATTAAAGAAAATAAACAAAGGGGTCACCAAAGCTGTCCATATCAAGGCGGGCCTGAAGGTAAAGCAGGCGGGGATGGAATTGTCGGAATATGTCATGCCGGGTCTTGGTGGTATTGAATATTCCATAGAACATGCCCTGGAAACAGCTTCTGCACTCAACAGCATTAATCCTGATTTTATCAGGATCAGGACCCTGGCAGTGACAAACGGAACCGTTCTTGCCGAAGAAGCTGAAAAAGGAGAATTTGAAAAACCCACGGATGTCATGATGGCCAAAGAACTGCGGCTGTTTATCGAAAGCCTTGATGGGATTGATTCCTATATTAAAAGTGACCATATCCTGAACCTGTTTGAGACCATTGATGGGAAACTGCCGGAAGATAAAGAAAAAATGATTGGTATTATCGATCGATTCTTTGAGCTTGAACCGGAGAAAAGGGTTTTATACCAGGTAGGCAGACGGATGGGGTTTTTTAGGGGACCCGATGATATGGATACAAGTCCACATCTTGAAAGGGTAAAGCAGGCCTGTATTCATTATGGGGTGACACCCCAAAATGTTGATTCCGTGATTGATGAACTGATGAAGCGTTTTGTGTGATCAAAAGTCCATTTATATCCATATCCCATTTTGTGTTAAAAAGTGTGATTATTGTGACTTTTTTTCTAAGACAAATCTTTTATTGATCCCGGCTTATATTAAAGCCCTTCAAAAAGAGATTGAAAAAAGATCAGACTCAAAGGAGAAAATTAATACCATATATTTTGGCGGTGGAACCCCATCTCTTCTGCCGGTTAAAGATGTTGACATGCTTTTGCAGACCATTGGAGACAAGTTTTTAGTTTCCCGGGATGTTGAAATCACATTTGAAGTTAACCCGGGAACTATTAATTTAAATTACCTTAAAGAATTAAAAAATACTGGAATTAACAGGCTCAGCATTGGTGCCCAGTCATTTAACGAGGATAAGCTTAGATTTTTAAGTAGAATCCACACGGTCAAACAGGCCGTCAAAACCATTAATGGTGCAGGGACAGCAGGCTTTGACAATATCAGTATGGATTTCATTTACGGACTTCCTTTTGAAACACAAACCATGTGGCAACAAGATTTAAAACAAGCACTTGGGATGAGTCCCTCCCACCTGTCCTGCTATATGCTCACCATTGAACCTGGTACTGCCCTTGATGAAAAACTTATAAAAGGCCTGATAAACCCCCTTGGCAATACTGCAATGTCAACGATGTTTAAAAAAACTGCCATATTTTTAACCAATAACAAGTATGAACATTACGAGATTTCCAGTTTTTCAAAGGGAAGGCAAAACAGATCAAGACACAACTCAAAATATTGGGATATGACCCCTTACTACGGGTTTGGAGCAGCAGCACACTCCTATGATGGAAAAACAAGATCCTGGAATTCTAACAATATAGACAAATATATAAAGGATTTGGATTCAGGCAGACTTCCCAATGAAGGCCGGGAGATTCTTACCCAAAAACAGAAAATGCTGGAGATGATCATGCTCAGGCTTCGTACCCTTGAAGGCCTGGATCTTGCAAAATTTCAGACTTTATTTCACCATTCCTTTGAAAACAGATATAAAGATATCCTGGAACGAATTTTTGGAGAGTCCTTAGGGTTTATTAAAGATCAACGGTTTGCACTCACTCTGGAAGGAAAAACCCACCTGAATGGTATTGTTGAAGCCTTTGCTGAAAACACTATTTAGTGCCTGACCGAAAACCCCGTGTTTGGGCGAAAAGTTGCCCATATACAAGGCGCAAAAAATCTTGAAACCGGAGTGTACTACTGTACATGAGGATTTCAGGATTTTGCAGCAACGCAGTAGATGGGTGAGTTTT
>JAHJDU010000494.1 GCA_018812385.1 Pseudomonadota bacterium | reverse complement strand
TTGTTGGTGATGACTTTCTTTTTAAACAAAGGTAACAGCCCGTCCGTGATAACCTGTGTGTGGATACCTAAGTCTTTTTTGTCGGAAAGATAGGGAACAATGGCATCTGGCAGATGACCAAATCCAATTTGCAGCGTTGCCCCATCATCCACAAGCATGTTGACATAATGACCGATTCTCTCAATGACCTTTTGATTTTTCATTTCAGGGAGAGATTCAAGTATGGGTTCATTATGCTCTACAAAATAATCAATTTCATCAATGTGTATATTGCTGTCCCCCCATGTCCTGGGCATCTCCTGGTTGATCTGGGCAATGACAATACCTGCATTTTTCATTCCGGAAAGGGTGATGTCAACGGAGATGCCTAAACTGCAATATCCGTGATCGTCCGGCGGGCTGACCTGTATCAGGGCAACATCAAGGCCGATTTCATGGTTTGCAAAAAGTTCAGGGATCTGTGAAAGATAAACAGGAATATAATCGATTTTTCCTTCAAAAGCAGATTGTCGCATTAAAGGGGAAATAAAAAATAGTTTTATGGAGAATCTTGAAAGGAAATTTTCATCATTGACATAGTTGGAAAGGGTTGCTGAAAGCATCTGGTAGATGACAATATCCTGAATGGATAGATCTTCTACCATGGCTTTTATCAATCTCTGGGGCTCACCACATCCTGTGCCGATAAACACCCTTGATCCATTTTTTATTTTTTTAACACTTTTTTGCGCTGTCAGCAGTTTTTCAGGGCAAACATCCCTAAGATTCATTTGATTTCTCCTGCCATGTCTGTGAAAAGGATTTAAATGCGCTAATTATTAAATAATTTTAAACAAAAGCACAAGGAAAAATACAGATTTTTCCATTGTGGCGGACTCTTTTTTGCCGTGAATATGGATGTGGTGGTAGGCATCATACATACCCGGCCGCATCATCGCTGATATGAAGTTGACATTGGCATGGGTGATAAATTCCTTATTGCAAAGTTTCTGGCAGCATTATTTTGGCGCTTTCCTTAAGGGTGGAAAGGGCGATTAAGGTTTTGGTTTCTTTTACAATATCAAGACTGGCTATCTGGGTCCTTAAAATGGTTTCAAGTTCTAAATTGTCAGATACCCGAAGCTTGACCATGAGGCAGTCTTCACCTGCCAGGAAGTGGACCTCCTGGATTTGTTCTATTTTTGAAAGCTTTTCACCGGTTTTAATGAGCTGGCCTGGGAAGGCCACCTTGATTTGGATAAAGGCAATCATTGACCCTTTAAACATGTTTGGATTGAGGCGAACTTCGTACCCCTCAATTACGCCCCGGGCTTCTAATTTTTTGATTCGTTCCAGAACTGCAGAAGGGGCCATTCCAATTTTTCTGGCGATTTCTACATTGGGTACCCGGGCTTTTTCTTGCAGGATTTTTAAAATTTGGAGGTCGGTATTGTCCATTTTTCATTTCTTTTATATTTTATAATTGATTGATATAAGCACAATATTCTTGTATCTTATGATTATCAAGAATATGATTTCAAATCAAGCTTATTTTTTAGAACTATATTCATTGTTGCTAAGAGTAAAAAAAAGTTGATTTTTGTTGATAAAATAAAAGGTTTAAGATACATTGCAATAAATGATCATTCTATACAATAAATAAGGTCGATACAAACAAAGATGAGAGCCGATCCAATTAAAATTTTAATGGTTGATGATGAAAATGTAATTCTTGAAGTCGCTGAAGAATATTTCCAGAAAAAGGGGTATGAGGTTTATACAGCCGGAAATGGAATCGAAGCGCTTGACATTTTGAGCAGGGAAAAAATCGGATGTGTGTTTACTGATATTAATATGCCGGTGATGGATGGACTGGACCTGGCTGAAAAAATCAGGCTGAAAGACAATACGCTCCCCGTAGTTGTCATGACAGGATATCCGTCATTGGAAAATACCATACAGACATTAAAAAATGGTGTTATTGATTATTTGATAAAACCGGTTAGCCTTGAACAAATGGAGCTGACACTTGTACGAATTTTAAGGGAACGAGAGCTCTTTGTTGAGAACCTGATTTTAAAAGAAGAGGTTGAACGCCAGGAACGGTTAAAAAAACTGAACAATGAGTTGCTTGAAAGGGTCCAGGAAGTAAATATATTGAACCGGGTGATGGAGGACTTTTCATCAGCTGATTCAAGTTATGGTATTTTTAATAAAGTTGTTGATTTGGGGGTTGAGGAATTAAAGGCAGATAAAGTTTTTTTTCATATATATTCTGATCAGGATAAATCCCTGGCGCTTGTTGCCAGTGCTGATTGTGGTATTGAAAATGAAACGGTTCATTCATTATTTGGAAAAGATCTTTCAAAAGCTGCCAATAAGTTCATCCTTGATATCCTGAAAAAGGATCACAACCCCTGCCTGATTTCAGAGGCCTTGAAAAATAAGCATCTTGATGATGTGGTTCATTCATTAATGGTCGTACCGGTGAAAATAAGGGACAATATTTTCGGTATTGCCAGCGCTTTTTCGTTTAGCAAAGATAAGTACTTTAATGAAAAAGATATTTACTATATGAGCTTTATCTCACAGAAGGCTTCCTCTGCTATTGAAAATATTGCATTATATGAAAATATTTATGACAATCTTTTTTCAACGCTCTATGCATTTGTAACTGCACTTGAGGTAAGGGATCTGTATACTAGAAAACATTCGACAAGAGTTGCAAAATATGCTCATATGATTGCCGAGGAAATGGGCTGTACAGATGAAGAACTGGATATTATTCGTTTTGCCGGAAGCCTTCACGATATAGGCAAAATAGGCATCCGGGACGACATCCTTCTAAAGCCCAGCCAGCTGTCGGCTGAAGAATATAAAAAGATTAAAGAGCATCCGGTGATTGGTGCGGATATCATTAGTAAATTGGGACTGTGGGATCGGGAAATGGTGATTATCCGCCATCACCATGAACGGTTTGATGGCAAAGGCTATCCTGATGGATTAAAAGGGGATGAAATCCCTATACTTTCCAGGATTTTATGTGTTGCAGATTCATTTGATGCCATTGATTCTGACAGGGCATATAGAAAAAAAATGGGAAAAAATGAAGTTTTTGGCATCATAAATGAAAATTCAGGCACACAATTTGATCCTGAAGTCGTAAAAGCATTCTTAAAAGTAGCGGATCAAGAGTTACTGGATTGATTTTTAGAAATGCCTTTTATTTAAAAAAATAATACAATGTTTAAAAAACTATGTTTAAAAAACTATTGACATTTTTTTTAAAATCATATAGATAATCGAAGTTTTTTAATTGGTCTTGGGCCGTTAACTCAGTTGGCAGAGTATCTCCCTTTTAAGGAGAGAGTCGCTGGTTCGAGCCCAGCACGGCCCACCACCAAAAAAAGACATTGCGTCCCCATCGTCTAGCCTGGTCCAGGACACCGCCCTTTCACGGCGGCGACAGGGGTTCGAATCCCCTTGGGGACGCCACTTGAAATAATAAGGCTTTCAGCGTTTTGCTGAGAGCTTTTTTATTTTCAAGGAAACATCAGGGCATCAATAATTGTTGCAAAGCAGTCTGCCGTTTGCTGATATCCTGGTTTTTGATCGCCATTGCAAGGGCTCTTCGAGTTCCAACAAAGATGGCCAGTTTTTTTGCTCTGGTTATCCCGGTATAAATTAAATTCCGAAAAAGCATTTTAAAATGCTGGGTAAGAATCGGGATAATTACAACTTCAAATTCACTTCCCTGGGATTTGTGTATGGTGATGGCATAAGCCAAATCAAGCTCCATTATATCATTTTGTCTGTAATGAATCAGCCGGTTATCAGGATAGAAAGCAACAGTACAGGTCAAATTAATATTATCAATATCTGAGATTATGCCAATATCACCGTTAAAGACACCCAAATCATAATTGTTGCGCCTGTGAATTACCCGGTCGCCAATCCTGAAAATTCTTTCACCAACCATTAATTGCCTTTTGCCTTCAATAAAAGGGTTTGAAGTTTCCTGGATCATTTTGTTTAAACTTATCGTTCCAAGGCTTCCCCTTGTCATGGGAGAAAGAATCTGTATCTCGCAGGCGCCATGATATTTAGGTATCCATTCCTGGTAAAGCGTTCTCACAACATCCAAAGCAGAAAATCCATAATGAAGAGATGACCAGGGATGAACTTTTTTTACAACAGAAAGTAATTCTTCAACCTTGGTTTCAGCTTCATACACTTTTTGCAGATCCACATATTCAAATTTTTTAGGAATTATTATCTCTGTTTCATAAGGAATCACTGGCTCTTGAATCCGAAACTCAAAAAAATCAGAACCATCAGATTTTTCAGATATATTGCTTTCTAACTCCCAAAGTTTGAGGTTATAAAATTTTTTTACTCTTGTAATAAAATTTATCTGGTCTTTGGTTGCTTCATCTGAATCAAGAAATAAGCAATCATTTTTATCCTGCCATATTTCAGGCTTTTTAAATGGTGATTTAATCCAGGGCATCTCCCCTTTATTTATCTGATGGGCATATTTGATGATCAGAGATTTCTGGGCCTGCCGAAATATTTTTGTCAGTTTAAAACAGGGAACAACCTTAGACGCAATTATATCTTTTAAAACATTGCCGGCACCAACGGAGGGTAATTGGTCGGAATCTCCAATGAAGAGCACTTGAGCATTTTTAGGAACCGCCTTAAGTAGCGATGCTGTTAAGTTGATATCAAGCATTGAACATTCATCAACAATGAGAAAATCTGTTTTTAAAGGTGTTTCTTCATCTTTTTTAAATTTACCGCCCTGCCATCCCAATAATCTGTGGATCGTTTTGGATTCTTTTCCAATAACATCCGCCATCCTTTGAGCTGCTCTGCCGGTTGGTGCAGCCAAAAGGACCTTTAAGCCCATAGCCTCTATTAATTTAACAATTACAAGAGTAGTGGTTGTTTTACCACACCCCGGTCCACCCGTGAGAATTGAAAATTTTTCGCAAACAATGCCTTTGGTAGCGGCTGCTTGTTCATCGCTTAAAGAAATGTTTTTTGCTTTGCAATACAAAGATATCCAACGCTCAATTCTTATTCTTTCAACCTTTGGCGGATTGCCAATAGCGATAATTCTTTTTGCAACATACAGCTCATCAAAATATAAAGATTTTGAATAATAGCATTGCTCGCTGGTGCCGGCTTCCACAATAAGATCACGAACCATGAGAAGTTTTTCTTTCTTCATATATTGCAACAGCTCAAGCAGTTTATCAGATAGATCCAATTGTAATAATTCTTTGACCTGTTTATTAATTTGAGACTCTGTCAGATAACAATGTCCAAAATTTCTGCTTGCAGCCAAAACATGCTTAATGCCTGCCATTATTCTCTGCTGGCTGTCAGGTTCAAGACCAATACTTAAAGCAACTTTATCTGCAGAGAAAAAACCAATTCCATAAAAGTCATTTGCCAACCGGTAAGGGTCTTCTATAACAATTCTTATTGCATCATCGCCATATTCTTTATAGATCCTTACAGCAAATAAGGTACTGATGCCATGGAATTGTAAAAACATCATGACTTCTCGAATTGCTTTGTGCTCTGTCCAGGCACAACTTATCATATCAAGTTTTTTTTTGGCTATGCCGGGAACTTCCGTGAGTCTTTCAATATCTTCCTCAAATATATCAAGGGTTTGTTCGTTAAAATGATGGACTATCTTTTGGGCAGTTTTAGGCCCCACGCCCTTAATAAGGCCTGAACCAAGATATTTTTCCAATGCAGCTGTTGTTGCCGGTTTTTTTTCTTTGGCGACACTTGCCAGGAACTGGCGGCCATATTTAGGATGGATAGTCCAAGACCCTTGAAATTCCATTGTAGCACCAGCAAATACCTTTGTCTGATGCACAATGACAGTTTCTTGCCCCTGGGGATTATTAAAGGGCATTACTCTGAGAATTGACCAGCCATTGTCAGGGTTATGAAACGTGACCCGATCCACGATCCCTTTTAAAATCTCATTTATAATACCAGTTTGATTAACAGCCTGCTGTCTCATCTTATCCTAACCCTTGACAATTTCCATACAATGACAGAAGATACACCAAAACAACACATGTTTTCAATACGTTAATCAAAAGGATTGAAAAACGCGCTTAGGAAACGTATTTTTTGACAATATATTAGAATATGGAGGCAGGTCCCTTATGACAAATCCCAGGCATTATCTTTTTTTGACAATTCTTTACCTTCTGGTGGTGGCAGGCATATGTGTTTTACTTTTTGCACCCCTTAAAGCTGCATTCATGGCAAACTGGGGCTTTAATCTTCTGATTTTTGCAGCTCTTTGTGTGGGCATTGGCATTAATATCTACCAGATCCAGAGGCTGGAGCCTGAAATCAAGTGGATGAAAATTTTCCGCACTGGTGATCTGGGACTGTCTGTTACTGAACCACCGGAACTGCTTTCTCCACTTGCCAAACACCTGGAAGAGATTCACCGGGACCGGTTTCGCTTGTCTGCCCTGTCCCTTAACACGGTCCTGGACGGGATCCGGGGTCATTTGGATGAGTCCAGGGAAATCTCCAAATATATGATCGGTCTGCTGGTGTTCCTGGGTCTTTTAGGTACTTTTTGGGGATTGCTTCAGACCATCGGTACCGTGGGACAGGTAATAAGCGGTCTGGACGCTGGAACCGGAGATTTTGCCAATGTGTTTAGTAATTTAAAACAAGGGCTTGAAGAACCGCTTAAAGGAATGGGTACGGCCTTTAGTTCATCCCTGTTTGGCCTGGGCGGCTCCCTGGTACTGGGATTTGTCGATATCCAGGCGGGTCATGCCCAGAACCGGTTTTTCAATGAAATGGAAGAATGGTTGACCGGGGTCACTCGCCTTGTGGAAACCGATGAGATGCCTGAAACCAAAGCGGACCCTTCTATTGCAGTGCTACAGGATATTGACAATCACCTTAAGATAATGATCAAGCAGATTCATCAAAATAACCAGGTCATGGCTCATATGTTAAAACAGCAGATTAAACCGGCAGGGGATAACCCAGACCTGAAGAAATAACAGGAGATCGCAATGATATCCAAAACGCGGCGCATATCAAATCCTATTACAGCCTGGCCAGGGTATGTTGATGTCCTGTCAGCGTTGTTAATGGTGGTTATTTTTGTGTTGATGATTTTTGTTTTGGCCCAGTTTCTGCTCAGCGAGATACTCTATGGCCAGAAAAATGAACTGGCCCTTCTCCATGATCAGGTCAGTGAACTGGCTGAGCTTTTGGGGCTTGAAAAGAAAAACTCCAGCCAGTTGAACACTGAGGTCAGCCGGTTGTCAGATGCCATCATCGGGTTATCCGAAGATAAGGATGAGCTCATGTCCCGGGTTGCAGAGGATTCAGCCCGGTTTCAAGAAGACAGTGCCCAGATAAAACAGCAGATGTTGAA
>JAHJDU010000493.1 GCA_018812385.1 Pseudomonadota bacterium | reverse complement strand
TGTGATGAGAAGAGATAAAAGTCTCTTTTGGCACAGGTTCAAGAATCAGGGCAGCAGCTCCTTCACCAAGGTTTAGCCCGTTTCTTTTTTTATCAAATGGTTTACATGGATCTTTGTCAGTTATCATCAGGGAAATGAATCCATTATAGGTTACCTTGCAAAGTTCATCCGTGCCGCCTGCAATGACAAGATCACATAGGCCTGCCTTTATCCACAAAGCCCCGATACCAATGGCATCGGTTCCTGAAGCACAGGCATTGACAATGGTCTGGACAGGCCCTGCCAGGTCGAATTCTCTGGCAACAGATGCGGCCGGATTGCTGTTTAAAAATCGTTTCACAGGGTCCATACCAGGCTTCTTGCCCTGTTTATAGTCTATATAAAATTGATCATTATTCAATGCGCAGCCCACTGTTGTGCCCATGCAGACACCGACCCGCTTGTTTTTAAGATCGCACGGATCAATTCCGGCATTTTCCAGTGCCTGATATACTGCAGCTATTCCTAATTGTGCGGTTAATGTCAGGTCTTTGTTTTTGGGAGAAACCTGTGAATTGAATTTGTCAGAGATTTGGAAAACTGGATATTTTACTGAATGGTCTGTTAAAAAACGGGTGGGAAAGGTTATGTTCCTTTTGCCGGCAAACATATTGCTCATACACTCATCAATGTTTAGACCAAGTGCACTGACACAGCCGGTTCCTAAAACACTCACTCCGATATTTTTAGTGCCAATTTTCTTCAATATGTTTCAATCCTTTGTGCCCAACCGCAATTTATTTTTCCTGATCAGGTTCCCACATATCATAAAAATTAAAAAACTGGTATGGATACTCTTGTACAAATAATTCCAGAGAGCTTACAAATTCCTGTACATATGGTTTGTAACTCTCTTTTTTTTTCCCAAGTTTTGCCGGGATATGGATGATATTGGATATGTTCAATTGATAGCTGTCTGGACCTGATTTGTGAGAATAAAGGATGACAACAGGTTTTTGTGTGATTGAAGCAATTTTTTGCGCACTAAAGGGAAATTTGGCATCCTTGCCAAGAAAATTAATTAAAACAGAAAGTTCTTTATTCTTAAAGATTCTATCCCCCATGATGCATAGGATTTCATCATTTTTAAGCACATTGAGCATTTCAATGGTTCCGCCAAGGAATTGTTCGGGATTAATAATTTTAAAAATATTTTTTGCATTGCCATGTTCAAAATAATGTTTGTCAATATCCTGATCATTTCTGAGCATTAAAAGATTTACCGGTTTTTTAAGCTTGGAAAGCGCAGACATGACCACCTGCCAGCATCCTGTATGGGACATCAGTAGAATAAAGCCTGAATCCAGTGATTTGATTCTTGAAAGATCGTTCGGATTTGTGAAAGAAACCCGGATGGATTCAGGGCCGGATATACCGAGGAGGGCTCTGTCTATAAGCGCCTTGCCTAAATAAAGGATCAGCAGGTATCTATTGCATATCCTTTTTATGATACCGGAATCAGGGAATCTTTTTGAAAGGTATGGATCGGTTTTCTCCCTTATTGATGGGAAAAAAAGTGAGTAATACAATACAATAAAGTATAAGAAAAAATAAGCCAGTCGCCGGCCACCGAGTTTTACCATAAAATAGAAAAAATTATGACCGAATTTTGATCCTATACTTTTACTAGTCCATTTGATGTTGTTTTTATCTATTATATTTTTATCTGGCATTATTTTTTACCCAAAATCGATATGGCAGTAGCCATTAAAAAAATAGTGATAAACGAGAGAAAACTTAAAACAGGTGCAATGATTAAAGAGCCTAAGCACCATTCAAATAACCTTTCCAGTCCTTGATTTCCAATGGTCTTAAAGGAAATGTCCGTTAAAAAGGTGTAGTCATGGGTTAAAAAATATCCTGCTTCAATACAGAGGGCCGGAACCACAGGCGGCATACAGAGCTGACTTGTACCAATTGCAACTATTTTGTTTAATCTGAAAAATCCTGTAACCAGCAAAATGACAAGTGTATGAAGGGCAATCAAGGGTAAAGTTCCCAGAAAAATACCAATTGAACCGGACATGGCAATGTGGAACGGGGATACATCATGGGCGAGAAAAAGCCGTATTGATTTTAAGGGTTTAAATATTGAAAATTCATGGTTGGTTTTTCTTATGATTTTTTTATGGGGTATGGGCAAAAAGGATCTTAAGGTAAGCTTTGTATTTAAGTTTGTCAGCCTCATATTATCCAGGAAAAGTTTGAAATGGGAGATTCGCTCTTTTGGGGGTGGATAATGGACTGAAATATCAATATCTTTAATAGTAACACCCGCCCAGGCAGCCTTAACAAGCACTTCAACTTCAAAAGAATAATGTTTCTCAGATAAGGTCAGGTTCTCAAGTACGAATAAGGGATATGCTCTGAATCCGGACTGGGCATCTCCTGTGGATTGTCCTGTCTGGATTCTGAACCAGAAATTAGAAAAACTCCTTCCGAATTTTGATGCTCCGGGGATAGTAGGAGAAGAAAAATCTCTTTTTCCTATATATAAAGTTTCCGGGGAGTTATAGATGGCATCTTTAAATAATAAGAACTCTTCAGGTTTGTGCTGAAGATCAGCGTCTATTGTTACCAGATGAGTCATCCCCAGTTTGGAGGCTTGTCTGGCAGCTGTCATGATTGCAGCACCTTTGCCGTAATTGCGGTCATGCTGTATCAACATAAAATTGATATTTTTAAATTGATCTTTTTTTAAATCAGTGCTGCCATCATCAATAACAATAACATCCTCATGGATTTTTTTGCAGCGTTCTATGACATCCGGAACAGTTTTTCCATGATTATATAATGGTATTACAATAAGTATTTTAGGTTGTATCACTGTCATGAAAGATGGTTGAATTATCCATAAGTATTTTTTATTGAAGTTTGTTGT
>JAHJDU010000492.1 GCA_018812385.1 Pseudomonadota bacterium | reverse complement strand
GGACATTTTGAGACGTTGTTGAAGGGCGCGGATCTCCTGGCGCATCTCCTGCCGGAGTTTAGCATCCAGGTTGGAGAGCGGCTCATCCATGAGGCACACTGAAACCTGGGCCACAATGGACCTGCCCAGGGCCACCCTCTGCCGCTGGCCGCCCGACAGCTGGGCTGGTCTCCGTTCCAGAAGCTCTGAAAGACCGAGAAGAGAGGCAGCATTCTCAAGGCGTTTTTTCTGCTCTTTTTTGGGTACCTTGCGCGCTTTAAGACCAAAAAGAATGTTTTCTGCCACGTTCAAATGGGGAAAAAGAGCATAATTCTGGAATACCATGGAGATATTGCGTTTGACCGGCGGAAGATTGGACACATCTCTGCCTCCGATTTCAACGATCCCCGATGTCGGCGTATCCAGCCCTGCAATGAGGCGCAGGGTGGTGGACTTGCCGCAGCCCGAAGGCCCAAGCAGAACAAGAAGTTTTCCATTCTCGCACTCAAAATTAATATTGGACAGGGCATGGGTATTGCCCCAGCTTTTGCAGGCATTTTTTAGAATGATTGTTGACATTGGTTGTCTTTACGTGTCCGTTATTGATTGATTTTATTTAATGCCCGAATGCATGAACGATTGTACAAACTGGCGTTGAAAAAGGATAAAGGCCACCAGCAGTGGTGCCATGGTCATGACAGTGGCAGCCGTGATGATGGACCAGTCGACCCCTGACTCTGGTGCTCCGAAAATGGCCAGTCCCACGGTCAAGGGACGACTGTTTACTGAACTTGTTATGACCAGAGGCCATAGAAAATTATTCCAATGGTAGCTGACGGAAACAAGTCCATAAGCAATGTAGGTGGGCCTGGCAAGGGGGACATAGACTTTCCAGAGGATGCCGACTGCACTAACCCCTTCCACCTGGGCTGCTTCCACCAATTCCTTTGGTATGGTTTTAAAGGACTGGCGCAGAAGAAAAATTCCAAATGCGCTGGCCATGTACGGAAGTCCGATGGCTGAAATGGTATCCAGGAGCCCCAGGTTACTAATGGTGCGGTAATTTTCAACCAGGAGTACCTCGGGCATGATCATAAGCTGCAACAGGACCAACGCAAATACAACATTTTTACCAAAAAATTCAAACCGGGCAAATCCGTAGGCAGCCAGTGTGCACAGAATAAATTGTGCTGCCAGAATCAGGGTTACAAGGACAAAGGTGTTAAGCAGATACCTGGGAAAGGGTGCATAGGACCAGGCTCTGACAAAATTTTCTATTGTCAGAGGAGCAAACAACTCAAAGCTCGTTGAAAATTCAGCCGGATGGAAGGCACTCCAGAAGGCGAATACAACCGGAAGAAGCCAGACTCCTCCCAGCATCCATGCCCCAATGGTCTCGATAATTTTTCCTGATCCAGGTTCCCAGAATCTCATGAATATCTTTCCTTTTATCCAGGGCAGGGAATCATATCTCCCTGCCCTGGAACGTGGCTAACGATAGCGTTTCAAGATACGTTCTGCCTGTTTCTGGGCATCCTTCAACGCTTCTTCAGGTGTTTTGGCATTGGTAAGTGCCGCCTGGATGGCATCGTTCAGAATTTTGTAAACCCTGCCGTTCTCATGAACCGACAGTTCTGCTGTGGCATACTTTAACTGATCCCGGGCAACGGCGGCTGCAGGAAAATCTTTGATATAGGTTTTCAACTCATCAGTCTCATAAGCGTCGGCCCGGGTTCCGAGATAGCCGGTTCCAATGCTCCATTGAGCTGTCAGCACCGGCTGGGTCATCCATTTGACGAATTTGAGTGCTGCTGCTCTTTCTTCGGGGGTTGTCTTTTTAAAGATATAAAAATTACCGCCTCCTGTGGGTGTTCCCCGCTCTTTTTTGGCCGGCAGCATGGCTACGCCAAAATCAAAGGTAGCATTTGTTTTAACGGCTGTCAGATTTCCGGTGGTGTGCCACATGATGGCTGTCTTCTGCTCCAGGAAATCGGTTCTCAGGGTTCCCCATTCAATGGTCCCTTCAGGCATGATCTGTTGTTTTTGCCCCAGATCCTTCCAAAACTCAAGGGCCTGAACAACGCCCGGATTATCAAAATAGGTCTCTGTGCCGGCATTGTTCATCAGAACCTCGCTGTTCTGCTTGCTCAATGCTCCGAACATCCAGTAGGGATATCCAGTGGAAGGAATTTCCAGACCCCATTGGGTTACCTTGCCGGCATCATCTTTTATGACAAGTTTCTTACCCATTTCAACCAGTTCTTCCCAGGTTGCCGGAGGCTTGTCAGTATCAAGGCCGGCTTTTCTAAAGGCATCCTTATTATAATACATGACAATGGTGGATCGCTGGAACGGGATACTCCAGGTTTTACCGCCGGTGCGGCTGTTTTCCATCAGGGCCGGGTAAAAACTGTCAAGCCATTGTTTGTCTTCAGCGCTTGTCACCAGATCATCAAAGGCCAGGATGGCATCATTGTCGATGAGGGTAAAAATCTCGGTGGAAAGGATCACGGAAAGGTGGGGGGGATTACCGCCTTTGAGCGAGGTCATGGCCTTGGTCATGGTGTCGGAGTAATTCCCGGAATAAATGGCTTTGACAGAGATATCTGGATTTTCTGCTTCAAACTCCAGTACCAGTTTGTCCACAAGCTTTGTCAGAGGTCCACCCACTGCAACAGGATAAAACATGGTAAGCTCGGTTGCAAAGCTCATGGATGACAATGAAAGCATTAGCAGCCCTAATAGCAACACCTTCAAGGTTTGAATTACTGATGTTAGGTTTTTCATACATTTTCTCCTTTATATAATGATTAATAACAGCCTACAAGCCTGACTTTTTTGATGCCCTCTATCCAGGTGCCTTGGTCGTGGACTCCCTGACGATGAGAGATGATTCCAGCATTAGTTGTTCAGGTTTTGACTGGTTTCCAATACGCTGAAAAAGAAGTTGTGCACCCAGTTTCCCCATTTCATAGGCTGGCTGGTGGATGGTTGTCAGCTCCGGAATCACATAGGATGCAATCTGAATATCATCAAACCCGACGATGGACAGGTCTGTTGGCAGATTTAAACCCAGCTCCCTGGCACCTTTCATGGCTCCAAGGGCCAGATAGTCATTGGAACAGAAAACAGCTGTGACTGGATTTTGCAGGGAGAGAAGTTTTTTTACCGAATCCCTTCCACCGGTGAGGGAATAATCTGTCTGTGCCAAAAGGTCTTTGTCGTAGGGAATGCCATGGTTCTTGAGGCATTGCCTGTATCCGTGCCAGCGATGAAAACTCCTGTCAGATCTGGAAAAGTTCCCGGCCACCATTCCAATCCGGTCATGGCCAAGCTTTACCAGGTGCTCGGTTGCCCGGTATCCACCCTGGTAATTGTCTATCCCAACCGCTGACACAGGGCCTTTTTTCACGGTGCTGTAAAGCAGAACAAAGGGAAACCCTTCATCCAGGAGGTTTTTAAGGATAGCGCCCCTGGGATTGGTGGTGGTGATGATCAGGCCGTCCACCTGCTTTTCTCTCAGGGTCTCGACCAGGCTCTCCTCCAGGTCATACTGGTAATAGGTGTTCCCCAGTATGACCTGGATTTTCTGGTGATTAGCATAATCCTGCACGCCCCGGGTGGATTCGGCAAAAACAGGATTATTAATGGTCGGAATGATCAGGCCTATGGTGTTTGACTTTTTGGTCACAAATCCACGGGCAAGAGCATTGTATTTATAATTGCAGGTCTTCATTGCCAGGGTGACTTTTCCCCGGGTCTGTTCCCGCACGGTCTTTGGGGAATTAATGACTCTGGAGACAGTGGCTGTGGAGACACCTGCCAGTTTTGCAACATCACGAATCGTGCTCATATCTTCCTCTGTAAACGTTTACATTTATATATCCGTCACTGAGAGGATTTGTCAATCATTTTTTTAATTTGCTTTAAGAAAAATTCATAACTATCTAAAATAATGACCATTAAAAATCATTTTTTTAGCCATTCATTTTTATTACTTGAAATTTTCCCCTGAATTATATTATTAACGGTTGATGTAAACATTTACATCAACCAGAGGAGCATAGGGATGATCTGCAATTGTTTAACTCCGTTGACCAGAAACGTAAAGCGTCTTGAAAACTGCGGCATGTACGTGGACCTCATAAAAACCTCCAGGGGAGCTGTGCGTGTGGGAAGCATGCCCGATATTTCAAAATTTCTCACCCTCCACGGATTCAGGGAGGAAATCGTCGTTGTTCCGGACTGGGAAGCATCCATGGCCGGGGATAATCATACGGGTGAGGAATTTGTGCTGTGGCAGGCACAGGTCAAAGGCGGCATCCGAAAACACTATGTAGGTTTACCCGGCAACCTTGAGCAGATGCATCGTAACCTTGATGAGACCTTTTCCTTTTTTTTTGATCCCAAACGTATCTCCATCGTAAAAAAGCGCTGGCTGAACAACTGGTTCAGCAGACAGATCGCCGCACCTGTCTATAAAAACGGTCCATTGAAAATTAGTGTAGACAAGAGCAATATCATCCTGTCCGATCATGGACAAATCCTCTATGACAGGCTTGAATTCAAACCATCCCAAAGCCCGGATACCCAGATTGAAGCAATCCTTTCAGGGGTATCCAGAGATTTGGCACTCAGGCAGACCCTTGAAATCATGGCTGTGGGTACAGGCAATGGATTTGTCGGGACGGTTGCCAGCTTTATTGTCCGCTTTGACAGGCAGGTAATCTGGATTGATCCCTGCGGCTACCCAGCCCATAATCTGGCGCGCCATGGAGTTCACTGGGACGATATTACCCACATCCTTATTACCCATAACCATGAGGACCACACCCAGGGCTTTTCCGCCTGCATGAAACGGGCCGAGTATACCAAAACTCCCCTGAACCTCATAACAGCTCCCAGTATTTACGGGCTGCTCAAAAAACAGTTTACCCCGCTGTTTCCGAAGTTCAATACATTGGTGAATTTCATGCCCCTTTGTCCAGGAACCTTGCTGAACCTGGGTTCCATTCAGTTGAACTGCCGCTGGAACCACCATTTTTTACCCTACGGAACATTGGGACTCAGAATCTCAGCAGGTGGAAAAACCCTGGGGTTTTCCGGAGACACCAAATTGGATGAAACCATTAATGGGATAATTAAAAGGGATGAACTTCTGCCCCAATGGTTTGCCCCCTGTGATCTTGTTTTCCATGAAGTGGATTTTGACAACCCCGGCAGCGTACACACCCACTGGAAGCAGGTTGAAAAGCTCCGGCATGCCATACCCGGACAGGTACTGGGATATCACACCCCATGTCTGGCAAATGCTCCCCTGCCCCTGGTCCAGGAGGGAAAAATATATTACCTGGAATAGTCATTCTTTCATACCTTTGGAATCTTAAAACTACAGGGAACCACAACCTGGCATTTTCCACAGACATGGGTGGTTTCTTTCAGACCGGTCAATTCTTGTGTTTCCATTAGGTTGGACTTTAGCCTGGCCCAGCATTTTTCCCTGTCTATTCCTGTCTTTTCAGACACTGCCCCAATTGGGCATCGCCTGACGCAAACCAGGCATTTATGACCGTTTTTATGAAGGCAAAGTTCCTTTTCCATCACCAGAGGGCTGTCACCAAGATCTGCTTCGGTGACAAGGCTGCCCAAACGGCCGGCACAGCCTGATGGCGTTATGAACTGGGCATTGACACCAAATCGGCCCAGGCCTGCGATATATCCCAGATGCTTATGGGACCAGCGGGCCATGAGTTTCTTATGATCAAAATTATGCGTTGCCGGAACCAGAGCCGACATATATCCTGCATCTTCAAGAAAAAGTTTTATCTGCCCAGTCAATTTATTAATCAGTGTATTGGTGGATTCATATGCCAGCCCCCAGTTGCGGCAGGGAATATCCCCTTTGTGATTTTCCTTGGCCAGTTGTTTTATAAACGGAACAAATAGAACAATCACAGACTTTCCCGTGGCCAGAAGCTCTTTTGGAAGGACATGGTCATCGGCTGCAATTTGCGGCAGAATATCAAAGCGGCTGTCAGCCTTTGCTGTAACTGCAAGGGGGGACATCCAGATATTTTTTTCACCAGTGGCCTTTGGATAATCATTTACATATTTTTCAATAAAACCCCTTAAATCACCGGATGTGACAGATCTTGTCATAATAGCCCCCTGATCATCATTCTATTAGAATACTTTTACCCTGCCTTTTAGCTTAAAAGCAAGATCTTTGATATTTAGTTTCAGATATGGTATAGAATTTGCGTCCTACAATGAATAATTCATAGCCCCAATATTTAAAGGAGAAAAAACAATGTAAGATCGAATGCAGGAACTGAACGTCCAAAATATGAAGAAGATCCATTCTGTTGCCATGGATCTTCTAAGAAACACAGGTGTTTCTTTTAAAGAAAAACAAGCCCTTGAAATTTTCAAGGCTAACGGACAAAGGGTAGAAGGTACAATTGTTTTTTTTGAAGAATCTGACATTAAAAACGCTTTAAAAACTGCACCCAAACGCTTTACCGTCCATGCCAGGAACCCTGAAAAAAATGTGGAAATCGGGGAAGATGATTTTGTATTCCTGCCCGGATACGGCGCTCCTTTTATCATGGATGCACAAGGCAACCAGCGTCAGGCCACCATGGAAGATTACGATAATTTCTGCAAACTGATCCAGACCTCCCCTTATATTAACATGAATGGATGGATGATGGTGGAACCGGCTGATATGCCCCATGAGACGGTACATTTAGATTTAAACCTATCCAATATGCTCTTGTGTGACAAGCCCTTCATGGGAAGTCCGGTCTCCCGCCAGGGAGCTCTGGACGGAATTGAAATGGCCGGTATTCTATGGGGTGGCAAGGAAAATATCATGGACAAGACAGTGTCTGTCTCCCTGATCAACTCCCTTTCCCCACTGCAGTTTTCCGAAGAAATGGCTGGCGCCCTTATTGAGCTTGCCCGTCACAACCAGGCCTGCGTGGTAGCTTCCCTGATCATGGCCGGCGGTTCCGGACCTGTGACCCTGGACGGGGTTCTGGCCCTGCAGAATGCAGAAATCCTGGCCGGCATCACCCTGGCCCAGCTGGTCAGGCCGGGAGCTCCCGTGATTTATGGTTCCACTTCCTCGGTCATGGATATGAAAACCGGTGCTCTGTCCATTGGTGCGCCTGAATTGTCTAAAAACATCCATCTTACGGCCCAGATGGCACGGTTCTACAACCTGCCTTCCAGATCCGGCGGTGCCTTGACCGATGCCATGTGCACAGATGCCCAGGCTGGCGCTGAATCTGCCCTGGCACTTTCCACTGCAGCCAGAAGCGGGATTAATTTTATCCTTCACGCCTGCGGCATCCTTGGCTCCTATATTGCCATGAGTTTTGAAAAATTCATCATTGACGAGGAAATCTGCGGCATGGTGCAAAGCATGTTACGCCCCCTGGCCCTTACGGATGAATCCATTGACATTGAGGTGATCAAAGAAGTGGGTATCGGCGGGCAGTACCTGACACACCCCAAAACCTTCAAGCTATGCCGGACAGAATTTTTCATGCCCACCCTCATGAGCCGTAAAAACCCGGATGCCTGGACAAAAGATGGAAAGAAAAGAATCGATCAGATTGCCGAAGATAAAGTTGCCCAGAGATTGGCTTTCTATGAAAAACCTGATATAGATCCAAAAATTGAAAAGCAATTAATCGAATATGTTGAAAAACGTAAAAATACTTAAAGGAGAAAAAAATGACTGATTTTAATGCAATGATCAATGCCCTTGTTGCCTGCGACATTGAAAAAGTGAAAAACCTTGTAAATGATGCTCTAGCCCAGAATACTCCGGCCGTCGAGATTCTCAACAAAGGTCTGATAGCCGGCATGGACATCGTGGGTGAAAAAATGGAAAATGGTGACATGTTCATCCCTGAAGTCCTAATGGCTGCAAAGGCCATGGCAAGCTGCGTAGTCATACTCAAGCCCCTGTTAAAAGATGGTGAGTCTGTCGCAGGTGCCAGGGTAATCATCGGTACTGTCAAAGGCGACCTCCATGACATAGGGAAAAATCTTGTGTCCATGATGATGGAAAGCGCAGGCATGGAGGTTCATAATCTTGGGGTGGACATCAGCCCTGCAGAATTTGTAACCCAGATCAAGGAGAAAAATGCCCAGATTGTCTGCCTGTCTGCTCTTTTGACCACCACTATGCCCATGATGAAACAAACAGTGGATGCCATTGTGGAAAGCGGTCTTCGGGACCAGGTTAAAATTCTTGTGGGCGGCGCACCTGTTACCCAGTCCTTTTCCGATGAAATCGGTGCAGACGGGTTTGCAGCCGATGCCGGTGCTGCTTCAAAACTTGCTAAAAGCCTTGTTCACTAAGCTGGATGTATAAATACGGGAGAAAAATAGACTATGTTTGAAGTAATAGGCGAAAGAATCAACACCTCCAGAAAATTGGTACAGGCTGCCGTGGCAGAGCGCAATAGCGACTACATCATTGAAGATGTAAAAAAACAGATAGAAGCAGGCGCCAACTTTATTGATGTCAATGCCGGGGCTCGCATCGGCCATGAAACCGAGGACATGAAATGGCTTTTGGACACTATCCAGCCAATTGCAACCGTGCCCCTCACCCTGGACAGTCCGGACCCTGCTGTCCTGGAAATGGCCTTTAAGATGGTGGAAAAAATCCCCATGATCAATTCCATCAGCCTGGAAAAAGAACGGTTTAATGCCATGATGCCCTTTCTTGAAGGCAAGGAGTGCAAGGTCATTGCCCTTTGCATGGATGATGCCGGCATGCCAGCCTCTTCAGATGATATCCTTGGCCGCGCAAAAACCCTGGTTAAAGAACTCAACAAGATCGGCATCCCCACGGCTTCCATTTATGTGGATCCCCTGGTCCAGCCCATCAGCGTCGAGTCCACCAAAGGCATCATGGTACTGAATGCGGTCAGAGCTATCAAGGCTGAATTTCCAGAGGTTCATATCACAGGAGGTTTATCCAATATCTCCTATGGACTGCCCCAGAGAAAGATCATCAACAGGACATTTGTCTCTTTGATGATGGCTGCCGGCATGGATTCCGCCATTATTGATCCTCTGGACAAAAAAATAATGGCCGTCATACGAACGGCTGACATGCTCTTGAGCCACGACGATTACTGCATGAACTATCTTAAAGGAGTTCGTTCAGGAGCCATTGAAAGTTAAAGCTATATAAAACAATGCCCGGTTTAAACAACCGGGCTATCAACCTTGTTAAAGCTTTTCAGTCAATGCTGGAACAACATCAAAAATATCTCCCACGATGCCATAATCACACTTGGAAAAAATAGGTGCGTCCTTGTCTTCATTAATAGCCACAATGACCTTTGACGTTTTCATGCCTGCAAAATGTTGAACCGCACCGGAAACACCACAGGCAATATAGAGCCTTGGGCTTACTGTCTTACCGGTCTGGCCCACCTGCATGGAATGGGGAGCAAAGCCCGCATCCACAGCAGCCCTGGAGGCACCCACTGCAGCCCCTATTTTTTTGGCACATGCTTCAAGCATTTTATAGTTTTCAGCGGCCTTGATGGCCCGGCCACCTGTGATAACGATGGGGGCTTCGGTCAGATCCAGCTTTCCTGCTGTATCTTTTTTGATCTCCACAATCTTAATGAGTCCCGGATCTGCCACATTCGCCGCGAACTCAATAATATCCCCAGCCCCTGCCGCAGATGCTGCCACAGGTTCAATGGAATTGGGACGGATGGTACACAGAAAAACAGATCCATTCACTTTAAGCGTGGCAAAGGCTTTGCCTGAAAAATGTGATTTTTTTACGGTCTTTTCTGCAATATTTATCTGCACACAATCAGATACCAGAGGCTCATCCAGAATAGCGGCAATTCTTGCAAACAAATCTCTACCTGTTGCACTGGCCGTTCCCAGAAGGGTCTCAAGCTTATATTCCTTTACGGCTGCTGCAAGCGCTTCCGCTTGCAGGTCAGGGCTTTTTGAAAGCTCACCCGATGCTGTAATATTCACGATTACCGCGGCACCATATTCTGCAAGCTTATCTTTAACAGAAGCTGCATCATCGTCCAGCACCAGTGCATAGATTTCCTCACCGGCAGCAGCTGTCATTACACCAAAGCTGGTTTCTTTTACCGCATTATTTTCAATTTCAATTAAAATTCCTGTCCTGGCCATATCCTTATTCTCCTTAATCTTATAAAACCTTTTCATCCTCTTTAAGGATTCTGACAAGTTCAGTCGTCTGATCGTCCACAGATCCTTCAAGCATTTTTGCCCCGGATCTTTCCGGTACGGGTTCAAGTTTTTCAATGACCACTTTGCCCTGGGATGCATCAATACCCAGTTCAGAGATCTCTATTTCTTTGATCTCTTTTTTCTTGGCTTTCATAATATCCGGGAACTTGGGATATCTTGGTTCATTCAGGCCCTTTGTTGCCCCGATCACACAGGGGAGGCGCATTTCAATGACCTGTTTTTCCCCGGCAATGGTTTCTCTTTCAACCAGGGCTTTATCCCCATCAAGGGTCAGGGTGGAAACTTCGTTTACAATGGACATGCCAAGGGATTTGGCCAAACGGTACTGGGTCTGGAAACTTTCCGTGTCAACTGATCCTTTTCCCGTAAAAATCATATCTGGTAGCCCATCCTGATCCATGGCTGCTTTTAATGCTTTTGCAGTCAAATCACTGTCCAAAAACTGGCTGTCGGTTTTCACGAGAATGGCCCTGTGAGCACCCATGGCCATGGCACTCCTTATGGTTGTAACTGCTGAAGCTTTACCCACCGTCACCACAACAACCTCACCGCCTTGTTTTTCAACAATGCTCACCGCTTCTTCAAGCCCGTATTCATCATAGGGGTTGGCCACAAATTTGATTTCAGAATCTTCAAACCCTTTGTCGCCAGCAAGCTTTATGCTTGCTGCAGTGTCGGGTACATGTTTTACACATACACAGATTTTCATTATTTATACATCCTCTTTATTAGCTTCTAACTCTTCATTTTTTCATTTTTAGGATCATACAGCGGCATTATGACAACCTGTGCGCTGCGTGATCGTCCTAAAATTTCCACTTCCATTTTTGTCCCGGCCTTTGCAAATTCAGGTTTTATATACCCCAAAGCAATACTTTTTTCAACCCTGTGACCGTAACCACCTGATGAGGTCATGCCGATACGTTCTCCATCTTTTAAAATCGGATTATATCCCCATGGATCTGAATCTGTGGCATCAACAACCAGACAGACCAGTTTCAAGGCAATGCCTTCTTCTTTTTGTTTGAGGATGCCCGGCTTACCGATAAAATCCTTGTCCAGCTTCACCGTCCAGGCCACATTGGTTTCAAGGGGGGTATGGTGAACATTCATCTCACTCTTCCAGGCCAGGTATCCTTTTTCAAGACGCATTGAATCCATGGCATGCATACCGATAAATTTAAGATTAATACCATTTTTCTTGCTGGCTTCCATCAAGGCGTTGTAAATGGCAATCTGCTGTTCAATGGGATGAAAAATTTCAAATCCCAGTTCTCCCACATAGTTCATGCGGTTGATTCGGCATTTTGTCCTGCCCACATAAAGTTCCTGGCTGGTTGAAAATTTAAACGCGACATTGGACACATCGCCGTAAACAATCTTTTCCAATACCTTGCGGCTTTCAGGCCCCACAAGAACCAGACACCCCATTTTATAGGTAAGATCATCCATCTGGACAGACCCATCGGAAGGAAGGTTAAGCAGCATCCAGTGCTGGTCATGTTTTTTACCTACACTTGCTGTCACACAAAAAAATTCTTCTTCATTGACCCTTGTAATGGTCATGTCTGATTTAAAATTACCATTGTGATCCAGCATGGGACTTAAAGCGATGGCGCCATCTTTTTCAGGCACTTTCTGGCAGGTCATGTTGTTAAGCCAGTTTAAAGCCCCCGGTCCTGAAATTTTTGTTTTGGCAAAACGGGTAAGATCTATGATTCCAGCCTTGTTCATAGCATGGCGACATTCATTGCCCACATGCTCAAATGCATTGGAACGTCTCCAGCTTGGAGTTTCATAAAGGACTTCACCTTGAGGAGGGAAATAGTTGGGACATTCCCAGCCATAATAATCACCGAAAACTGCATTGGCCTTTTTCTGGTATTCATAGATCGGACTGGTTCTGTTGGGCCTTGCAGCATCCCTGAATTCATTGGGG
>JAHJDU010000491.1 GCA_018812385.1 Pseudomonadota bacterium | reverse complement strand
TAAAATTTATCAAAAAAAATCATGTCGTCTTCTACCCCAAGGTCGTATAGTGCATTGATAATGGCGTTGATCATGGGGGGCGGGCCGCAAAGGTAGAATTCTATTTGGGTGGGATCTTCATGCCGGCAAAGATAAGTATCACACAGATGGGTGTGGATAAAACCGGTCAGGCCATCCCAGTGGTCTTCTTCATCCGGGTTTGAAAGGGCGATATGATAGCTGAAGTTATCATGTCTTTTTTCAAGATCCTTGAAAACATCGTCATAAAACATCTCTTTTTTGGATCTGGCACCATACCAGAAAGAGACCTTCCTTTTTGTATGTATTCCATCAAGCTGATGGAGGATATGGCTTCTTAATGGGGCCATGCCAGCTCCGCCGCCGATAAAACACATTTCATTGTCTGTATCCTTTGCCATGAAATCCCCGTAAGGACCGCTGACGGTAACCTTATCCCCGGGTTTAAGGCCAAAGATGTAGGAAGACCCTAATCCGGGCGGGATGCCTTCGGTTCCCGGAGGCGGGGTTGCGATCCTGATATTCAACATCATGATTTTATTGTCATGGGGCGGGTTGGCAAGGGAGTATGCCCGAAAACCCTGTTTAATTCCCTTTGCTGTGAGTTCCAGGAAATTGTATTTTTTCCATTCACTCACATACCTGCTTTCAATATGAAAATCTTTGAACATGAGATCATATTCAGGCACATCTATCTGGATATAGGCGCCGGCCTTAAAATCAATGGGGGTTTCAGGCTTGAGTACCAGTTCTTTGATAAAAGTCGCCACATTGTGATTGGATACCACTTCTGCATCAACTTTTTTTATGCCAAAGATGGACTCGGGTATTTTAATTTCAAGGTTATTCTTTACTTTTATTTGGCAGGATAATCGCTTATTGGCAAGCTTGTCTTTTCTTGTCAAATGGGCAAGCTCCGTGGGCAGGATGCTGCCACCGCCTTCTGTTACTTCACACTTGCACATACCGCAGGAGCCTGAACCGCCACAGGCAGAAGGAAGAAATATATCCTTCCCTGACAGGGCTGATAAAAGGGTGGGGTTACCCGTAATTTTCAGTTTTTCATCCTTATTTCCATTAATGGTGATCTCAAATTCACCCTTTGTTGTGACCTTTGATTCAACAAACAGGAGCACGGTGACAAGGATAAAAATCACACCTGAAAAAACCAATATGCTGAGAAGATATAACACTTTTTGCTATCCTTAAATATTTATGGTTACCACCTTTTAAAGAGTGATCCCGGAAAACATCATAAATGTCATGGCCATAAGGCCTGCAATAATCATGGTGATGCCAAATCCCTCCAGGCCTTTGGGGACATTTGAATATTTGACCTTGTTCCTTATGGTTGCCATGGAAACAATGGCAAGCATCCATCCTGTTCCAGAGCCTGTTCCAAACACAATAGACTCAATAAAGGTATAATTTCTTTCCACCATGAAAAGCGATGTCCCAAGAATGGCACAATTAACTGCAATCAAAGGTAAAAACACCCCTAAAGTAGCATAAAGCAGGGGCGAATACTTATCAAGAACCATTTCAACGGCCTGCACAATGGCGGCGATAACGGCAATAAAAGTGATGAATTTTAAAAAGCTTAAATCAAGGTCGGGGAACCCTGCCCAGGAAAGAGCCCCCGGGGCAAGCAGTCCGTGATAGATGATCCAGTTGACAGGGCTTGTCACCGTCAAAACAAAGATGACGGCAAAGCCTAAGCCAGCAGCTGTTTCAACATTTTTTGAGACCGCGATAAAGGAACACATTCCCAGAAAATAGGCAAGAAGAATATTACCGATAAATACAGAATTAATAAACAGACTTAATAGATCACCCATAGCGGTTTCCTTACCTTTCTTCCTTTGACAGCCTGGACAGACTATTTTTCAGCCAGACCAAAAGCCCGATAATGAAAAAAGCTCCGGGTGCCAGCACCATCAATCCCATGTTCTGGTATCCGGCATCAAATAGGAATTGCGGGATAATGTTGAACCCAAAAAATTTACCTGATCCTAAAAGTTCTCTTAAAAAAGCCACTGTAACCAGTACCAGGCTGTAACCCAGCCCGTTTCCAATACCGTCAAAAAATGAATCCAAGGGCTTATTGGCAAGGGCAAAAGCTTCGGCCCTTCCCAGAACAATACAATTGGTGATTATCAGTCCGACAAAAATCGACAGCTGCTTTGAAATATCATAAAAAAAGGCTTTCAATATCTGATCTGTTACAATAACAAGAGAAGAAATAATGGCAAGCTCTGCAATGATCCTGATGTTAGAAGGGATTTTTTTTCTTAATGAAGATATCAAGAGACTTGAAAAGGCAGTTACCAATGTCAAGGCAATCCCCATGACAATGGAGGTTGACATTTTGACCGTGACAGCAAGGGCGGAACAAATCCCCAATACCTGGTAGGCAACGGGATTCTCCTTCCAGATGCCTTTAGCAACAATCTGTATATAACTTGTTTTCTCTTCTGACATTGAGCCCATCCTTTTTATTTACTGAGTATCCTTTGGGTTGATATCTTTTCTGGGCGTATCTATCTTTGCTTTGAGCTGTTTCTGCCTGAAGGTAATGGACACTGCATCATACTTTATAAGGGTTTGTTCTATCCCTTTTGAAAGATATTTACCGGTCAGAGTCGCCCCGGAAATTCCGTCCACATAATGGGCTTGTTTGTCTTTGGGAAGATTTGTCGATTTACCTTTTGCAATACCAATGGATACAAATTTATTCTGGGAGTTTAATATTTTTTTTCCTTTAAAATTTTTCTGGAACCAGGCACTTTCTATTTCTCCTCCAAGGCCAGGGGTTTCTGAATGGCTGAAAACTGAGAACCCTGATATAGTCTGGCCATCATTTTCAAAGGCCAGATATCCTTGTATCTTTCCCCATAATCCTCTGGTATTGATGGGAAGGATATAGCCTTTGAGGCTTCCATTTTCCTGATAAAAATAAAGGGACAGGGAATTGGGGAGGTTAGTCTCAATGACTTTTCCCTGACCATCGACCAGGACCTCCTTGATATGGGTATCATAAAGTTCATTTATTTTTTCTTTGGAAGGCTTTTTGCCTTTAATCAGATCAGCAGCCTTCAGGATATTGATTTTTTTATCCAGTTCCATGTTGGCCTGTTGAAATCCCCTTAAACCGCCTGCAGTTACCGCAATTAAAACACTGCAGATAACAGAAAGCAGCAGAGCAAACAAAATAACATTTTTCCTGCTGTTTTTATCTTGATTTTTATTTGGGGTTTCAGACATTGGGTATCCTCTTTGATACAGTGTATTTCATCACAATTAAATCCAGTAACGGGGCAAATACATTCATAAAAAGAATGGCAAGCATGGTGCCTTCAACAAAGGCCGGGTTGGCCACCCGGATGGTAATGATTAAAAAACCGATTAAAAACCCGAATATCCACCGTCCCGGATTAGTCCCGGGCGCACTGACAGGATCTGTTGCCATGAAGGATATGCCGAATAAGAACCCACCGGCACAAAGGTGATATAAAGGGCCGGCATTCATCCAGGAGTCGCTGCCACCTGGAATCAGGTAAAAAATGATGGATGTAACAATTAATCCTGTAATCCCTCCGATAATAATCCTGAAGTTTGCAATCTTTGTGATGATCAGGAACAAAGCCCCAAGAATACAGCAAAAAGCCGAGGTCTCTCCGATACTTCCCGGCACAAGCCCAAAAAAAAGATCAGCCAGGGAAAAACCTGAATTGGAAAGGGCAGTGGTTATTTTTTCACCTTCCGGAGCCAGAACAGAAAGGGCTGTCGCACCGCTGAAACCGTCAACTGCATTGCCTGCTGCCACCCAGACATCTCCTGACATGGAAACAGGATAGGAAAAAAATAAAAAGGCTCTCCCTGTCAGCGCCGGGTTTAAAAAATTTCGACCCGTTCCACCAAACACTTCTTTGCCAATAACCACGCCAAATGAAATTCCTAAAGCCACCTGCCATAAGGGAATGGTTGCAGGAAGGGTTAAAGGAAATAAAAGCCCTGTGACCAGAAATCCTTCACTGATTTTATGCCTTCGGATTGCGGCAAAAACAATTTCCCAAAAAAATCCCACTGCATAGGATACGATGATAATGGGCAGAACATATCGTGAGCCCAGAAGAAAGGCCTGGATAAAAGCATAGGATTCTCCACGGGCAAGCCCTGCCTGAAACCCGGTATTGTATATGCCAAATATCAGGACTGGCAAAAGAGAAAGGATAACAAAACTCATAAATCGCTTCAGGTCAAGGTTATCCCTGACAAAGGGTGTATATTTATTTTTAGAAGAGGGGAAAAAGAAAAATGTTTTTGTGGCATCAAAAAGAGGCTCCAACCTGTTAAATTTTCCTGAACCTGTAAAATGCTTTTCACTCAGATCAATTAATTTTTTTAAAGGATTCATAACTTATTCTTTATCCTTATAATGAACGTCCATTCCCTGGGACAACAATTGGGTCAATTCAATTTTTGACGGACAGGCATATGAACAAAGACCGCATCTGCAGCAATCCAGGAGGCCATAGCTTAACGCATCCTCAATTTCATCGCTTAACAATGCTTTGTAAATAAAACTGGGTGCAAGATCATTGGGACAGATATTGGCACAATACCCGCAATTAATGCAGGCCCTTTCTTCTCCATGAATGTTGCAATCAAGATCTTTGGGGTCCCTGCTCAGACATGATAAAAATGTTCTGGAGGCAGTGGGTTTTGTTAACCCGGGTTTAATAAACCCCAATAATTCCTCTTCTTGATTATCATTGATAATGTTCAAGGTGTTTTCAAAAAATCCCATATGGGATTGGGGCTCAACAGCTCTGCCATTGAATCGGCCAGTTGTAATAAGGCTGTTTTTATCCAGGGTTCCCACAAGATCTTTGACAGGTGTGCCCTGCCGGGCAATCATATGGGGGTTTTTATCATTTGATCTTGTAATGGTTACCACTCTTTTTACAGGATACCTGCCGCTTAAAAGGAACCTGGCCACCAGTATCAGATGTTCTACAGGAATACACCAGGAGCGATTATCTTCCTTGGATCTTTTCAGGTGATAAAGGATGACTGCCGGGTCCCATGAAGGATAGAAGTCGGGAACTATGTGGGTGATATGATCATTAAATCCGTTTAGCATGTCCAGGCTGCTTTGCCTTGAGGCTACAATGATACGGTTTGAAAATTGTTTTAAAATTTTTATCCCGAATTCAAAAGCTGGAACTTCATTTTCAAGTACCACTTTTGGATGGGGAGAAAACGGATCATTACCATTTAAAGGGACAATGATCATGGGGGGTTCATGATTTTCGTCAGCTGTGTCCTTTGAGGGAAACTGCCGAAAACACTGCCAAAGGCCACCCTGCTGGAGCAGTTTTATAATTTTTGACTTGGGAATAGTACCAATGCTGTCTTGTGACAGGGTTTCAAACTGGATAAAATCATCTTTTTTAGCCTGATTATTATCTATATTTTTATCCAGGGCGATCACAACTTCTTTTAAACGCCTTCTTTCTCCGAAAACGATTTGTTTTACGATTCCTGTGCCAGGTGACACATAAAAAATACAATTGTTGCGCTTGTCGCAGAACAGCGGTGTACCCGTTTTTACCGACTCATTCTCCTTTACCAGAAGTTTAGGACGGATATAGGGGATATCCATGGCAGACACTGCCACTGTATCTGGATCAGGTATCTGGATAACGCTCAAATCCGGCATCCCGGTAAGCGGCGTTTTAAACCCTTTTAAAATTTTAATGTTTTCCATAAATTAGGCATCCATTTTTAGTATTCTCTCCTGACTGGTTGGGAAAGATCAGCTCTAACTTACCATAAATTAAATTCAGGTTCAATCAATTGGTATTGGGAAAAAATGTCCATGGCTATTCAGGCGCAATTTTTGCCTGAAAAGGGGCTGACTTTGTGGTTAAAACAGAATAATCTTGATTTTCCTTTTAAGGTTTAATAAAAAAGAGTTTTGCGGGTTTTACAAAACCTATCCAAAAAGGATAAAAATCATCATGGATAACGCTGTATTAGACAAGATTTCTTCACAGGATTATCTTGACAAGCTTCTACCAATGGAAATAAGTGATCAATTTTTTGAAGCACTTTACGGGGATGCATCAGATGGCGCGTATAATATCAGGCTTGAATTCATCTCTGCCAATAAAAACCGGATTGTTTTAGCATTCAACCTTACCCAGAGACCAGGAAAATGCCTGGTGTGTAGCCTGACATACGGTCTTCCCAATGTGTTTTCCCGCCATCCATTAATAGATATAAAGGGTATGATAAAAAAAATTGAAGAAACAGGCATTAAGGTAAAGAAATGGCAGTTGGGCGAAACTCAAGAAAATAGTACGTCTCTTCATGTCATTCCTTTTTTTCTAGATTTAGAATAACAATCATTTATAAAAAGGCCGGAACTGTGAAAAACAGATCCGGCCTTTTTATGTTTGTTGTCTTGTTAATATTGAACAGGACTTTTTTATGCTTTTGGCAGTTTTGGAAATTGTTTGTTCAATGTTTTATTCCAGTCATCCAATTGGGGTTTCACTTTTTTAAACAATGCACCGGAATTACCTTTAATGGTAATTTTTTCAATGGTATCACCCTGGGCAATGCTGTCCACAATTTTCTGGTCTTCATCACTTTCCACCACGCCAAAAACAGTATGCATACCGTTAAGATGGGGGGTCGGGCCATGGGTAATGAAAAACTGGCTGCCGTTTGTTCCAGGACCTGCATTGGCCATGGAAAGAATGCCGGGTTTGTCATGCTTCAGATCTGCTTTGCATTCATCTTTAAATTCATAACCAGGCCCACCCATTCCATTCCCATGGGGACAACCGCCCTGGATCATGAAGTCTGGGATGACGCGATGAAATTTAAGGCCGTTATAGTATTCTCTTTTTGCAAGATTTGCAAAATTACCACAGGTAACCGGGGTCTGATCAGCAAATAATTTTATATTGATAGTCCCTTTGCTTGTTTCAATAATAGCTGTTAAGT
>JAHJDU010000490.1 GCA_018812385.1 Pseudomonadota bacterium | reverse complement strand
GCCTATCAAACGGTTTATCCCCACGGGTGTGGGGAACATCTTCACCACATACGCTGCAGTATGTTTTCCTACGGTTTATCCCCACGGGTGTGGGGAACATATGTTTACGAAAAGTTTGTCAACTATGTCCATCGGTTTATCCCCACGGGTGTGGGGAACATTTTACCCCGTCGCCTCTGGTAGAGATTCTATCCGGTTTATCCCCACGGGTGTGGGGAACATACTTCCTGGAACTCATTGTTTTTATAAACAAATTTGAATTAAAAATTTTTTACCGATTTTTCCCACTGTATATCACCCATTACTAAATTGTCAAAGAGCTGTTTTTTCTGATAATAAAAAAGAAACTAGGCGAAGCCCATCATAATCCACGGGAATTCTCCTGTTTTCCCCAAATGTCTGGAAATCAAAACCTGATTCATTGGGCGCTGACCATGCCATTGCCACGTTTCCATCCTCAGAAAGGACCGTTATTTGCTCCCAGATCATTTCCCGGATACGTCTTGAAACATCTCCAACGTAAACGCCGGCCCTGATTTCAAGTAGCCACACGGCCAGCCTTCCGCGTAATCGAGGAGGAACAGCTTCTGTTACAACAACCAGCATACCCATATTATGAACTCCTGTGACCTTCATCCCCTATCTTAACAGGTTCAGGAATTGCGGGTGGTTGCGCATCTTCAGGTGATATGGGGAGTTCAATACCACCTGAAGATAAAATCTCTTCAATTCCCGGAATAATTTTCTTTAATAATTTTGTCTGCCTGAATATATCTCTGCATGCGATGCGAACTTCCCGGTCAGGCGTACCAGGGTTTTTTGAAGCAATTTTAAATGCAACTGGAACCACTGTTTCAAATTTGTAAATATCTGCAATATCATATACAAAGGATAACGGCTTCCCTGAATGAAGAAAACCAACCGCCGGGGCATACCCGGCAGCCAGTATGGCGGCCTCTGTCACACCATAAAGACAGGAAGTGGCAGCGCTCAAGCATTTATTAACTATATCACCAGAATTCCAATCTTTTGGATCATATCGCCGCCCTTTCCATTGGACTTTATACTGCTTGGCCATAAGCTCGTACATCTTTTTAACCCGGGCACCTTCAATGCCTCTTAACTGATCGATACTTCTATGTTCCGGGGGCTTTTCACCAAACCGCTTTTCAAACATCTTACGAACAACTTTCAACCTCAACTTCTTATCAAGAGCCAGTTTAGCCTGAAAAAGCAGTTTATCCGAACGAGCACCACCCGGCTGACCTGCGGAATAAAGCCTTACTCCTGCCTCACCAACCCATATGAGTAAGGTTCCAGTGGCAGCGGCAAGTTTCACTGCCGCATGGCTGATCCGTGTTCCCGGCTCAAGCATGATACAGGCCACCGACCCCACCGGAATATGCTTTCTTTCACCATTCACCTCATCCACAACCACAAATGCTCCATCCCTGACATCAATCTGGCCATAAGAAATAAAGATCATGGACACCCGATCTTTGAGGGGGATAGGCCTGAGGGGAACAAAATGGGCCTGGGTCATTTTGAGATTTCCTCTTCATCTGATAATCGTTTTTCCATTTCAATAAACTCGCGCTCTTTTTGAATTTCTGCTGCCAGTTCTTTTTCTGTTGGCAAATATAGTTTATACCGTGAAGCAAAAATCTGCTTGTTGTCCTCCGGCAAAGTATATCGGACCACCGCATCTCTTTTATCAGAACACAGGATGATTCCTATGGGCGGATTCTCATCGGCATTGGTAAGGTCTCGCTGGTAATAATTCACGTACATCTGCATCTGACCGATATCCTGATGTTTGAGTTCTCCTACTTTCAAATCGATTAATACAAAACTGCGCGTAAGCCGGTTATAAAAGACAAGGTCGATATAAAAATGTTTTCCATCCAGAGTTATCCGCTGTTGACGGGACATAAATGCAAACCCTTTACCCAATTCCAGCAGGAACTGCTGCAGTTTACTGATCAAAGCACTCTCCAGATCTTTTTCAAGAAACCGCTCATCCTGGCGCAAACCTGTAAACTCCAACACATAGGGGTCTTTGACAAGATCGGCAGGTTCATAGATACTATGCCCCTTTTTTGACAATTCCATAACCCCGTTCTTATCCCGTGAAAGTGCCAGCCGATCGAATAATAACGATGCGATCTGACGTTCCAGTTCACGTGTGGACCAACGGGCATTAATTGCCTCAGCTTCATAAAACGACCGGGCTTTAGGCTCTTCCACGCGCAACAGCAGCCGATAATGTGTCCAGGATAATTCTGAACGCAGTGCGTTCACTTTTGGATAAGCCAAATAAAAGTTACGCATAAACCAAAGGTTACGCTTATGAAATCCCTTTCCGAATTCACCTGTGAGCCTTTTGGAAAGTTCTTGAACCATATGTTTGCCATAATCGGCCCGTTCCTCTCCATGCTGTTCTTCTTCAACGATCAGACGGCCGATATTCCAATAGCAGATCACCATCTCTGTGTTAACCGCCTGAAACACCCGGGAACGTGATTGAATTAGAAGGTCTTTAATCTTTTGATAAATGCGCCCGGTTGTGGATAAGGGAGTGTCTTTGGTCATTGTGTTTTCCTTTTTTACCAAATTCCATTTGGTGCTGCTGTTATTTTTCAGCTTCACAAATTTTTATTCTTCTCTGGCCCCGTTCACGCCTATCAATTTTATAATCCATGGGCTTGTCCATTAATGTATCTGATCCCTGCTCAAAAGATAGCACCTCTTTTTGATGGGTAAAACGATTTAATGATTTACCTTGGAGAAGATTATCACACACTTCACCCATGTTTTCAAAAACACCGGCAAAAACAGGGGCGCTGGGAATACAGGTTTTCCGGCCCAGCCAGACACCCCAGACTGGATCTGATAATTTTTCTTTCAGATCATAGGCAAGATCTGCATTGACTTCGAGCAATACTAAAAAAGCAGCGTCACACAGGTATTGGCGATAGGTCATCACAGCATTTGGATTTTTCTTGCCAGCGGCTGTTTTTGTATTTTCAATAGTATGAAAATCCTCTATTCGCCTGACGTTAACCGTCCAGCTTTTTTCCCCTGTAGTTATTGTACGAGGCAAAGCAATTGCTGTCATAGAACAATCAGAAACCTTGTTTAAAAATGCCTTTTCTTTTTTAGAACCACGGCTTAACCCTTTTGCAGCGCAGCAAAGACCAAGCACAGCACTTTTAGTGGGGAACAGGCCTGAATTCCGGTAGGTATATTCACTGTTAACCCCCCAGGACTGCATTATACCGCTGAGACGCAGCGCCACCAGTTTATTTGACATGCTGCACCATTATCTCAATAAATTCATCTATATTTTTTTCAGGAATAACCGCTCTTTCTATTTCAAACTTGTTCAGTTTCCAGGTGTCATTCTGCTGTTCTTCTTCTTTCTTAAGTGCTTCAATGGATGCTTTCATGATACCCCTTCCAGCACCTGCCCACACCGGCTCTTCAAAGGCATTGACAAATTGAACAGGATGGCCTTTTTCTCGGACAATACCCAATACATAGCATGGCCGTGTATAGCCGTTCATGGAATTTTTGCGGCCTGAATTTGATGCCGTCATTCCGGGAACAGCTTCCAGAGTTGCCTGGATAAAAGCCGTGACAACTTTTTTCCGTTCCTCAATGGTCATGCAGGCAAGGTGTTCCTTGTCTTCCAGCATATCCAGATTCAAAGCGGCAAAGCGGTAATAGACGGATGAATTAAACTCCAAAGTACCTGTCATGCCCGCACCGGATTCTCCTTCTCTCTGCCAGTCATCTACTGCCGCAAAAAAGTCCAGTTCATTATCCACTTTATGGGTTGAAATCGGATGGTTGAACATGGCCGAACCTTCAATGGTCAATGAATGATCGTTTGCCACCATGCGACCAAAAAGAGACAGATCTGCAGCATCTTTTAAGACCTCCATTCCGACTTTCTTGACAGTCTTTTTTGCATCTTCCAATTCAAGATATTGTTCTGCCAGTGCTTTTATCTCCGCGGCGCTGGTATAATGAAGGGTTTTAACACGAAGTATGCCTGTCTTGTTCTCCGCCTCAGTATCTAATTTCCCGATCACCGAAGCGATTTCTTTTGAAGCTTTGGTTGCCTCTTCTTCACTCTTACCCAGTTTTATCAACTCATTTTTGAGCGGTTCAATAATCAAACGGCTGCGCTTTCCTTCAAAATACGGGCTGATTTCATGGGCATATTCACGGATTGCCCGCTTCCAGCTCTGACTAGAGACTCTAGCGCGTTGAGCACCCCCAAAAAAAGCTGTTTTGGGTGAACCTAAATCATCACGATTCAGGCAGGTGACTGGTACAGATTGCAAAATATGAAGATCTATATGTTTCATTTTCTTCTCCTATAATAGTGTTGTTCATTATATTTAAGCAGGTTTAATCATGAGCAGGCCAAAACCAAAACCTTTGGCAGTGCCAATCCCCTCACGAAACGCTTTTTGAAAGGCTTTCTGATACGTTACATGGAAAGCACCTTGAAACCGCACCCCAATGTGAAGACCTTTTCTGCCTTTTCGATTGAAATAATGGTTCACTGGTTTTTCAATTTTCAGTGGTATATCATCATCCAACTTGAAACCATGGTTTTTGCCTTTCCTCAAAAGCCAGTCCGTCTGGGAGGGTTTGTCCATCAATGTCAACCGCCTGCCATGTTTGGTAAAACCACCCATTCCATCCGGCTTTTTTACCGATCTGGTGGGGTTGGCATACAGATCAAAATAGTAATTTTCTTGAGAAAGATAGGTTTCATCAATTTCAATAAGCTTCCATTGGTCACTGCCACACCAGTCCGGCTTTAGTGGAAAATATTCGGACACAATCAATAATTGCACATGGTCTGACTTTTGGATATAACGGCTTAAAAAGGGCGCTGGCCCTCTCTCTTTTTCCGTTCCGACATTCCTTTCTTTCAGTTCCCGATGATGTTCAAACAGGGTCCAGGCTTTTTTATGCCAGGCATAATTATCGTATATTTTTTCTCTGGCAAGCTGGTCATAGCCAAGGGTTAATTTCAGCAGATTAGTCATGAGTTTCTGCCTCGCTCTCAGATTTTTCATCTTCTGGTACCAAGTTCACCTTCCAGAACTCCCTGCCCCAGGAAAGCTTTATCCTGTCTTTTTTATAGGACTGCCAGCCGAGCAAATCATCTGCCAGTTGAATATAGTTGACAGGGATTTCATCTTTCTTGGCACGAAGTACCAGACGTCTGACCCGGGGAAATATTTCCGCTCCATTTGCTGCCAGGGCATATTGAAAATGCCGGGAAATCGGCCCGGATTCGCCATCCGTTATTTTCTGTTTTTCTTCCGGCGAAAGTAATTGACAGCAAAGACTGCCAAAATTTCCGCTATTGGTATTTACAGGGTGATGTGCAAATAATCCCCCTATGGTCTGTAGAACTTTTATTTGATAAGAATTGTCAAAATCAAGAAACCGGTTTAATAGGGGCCAGGTGGCCTGGGCCTGATTGTCAATCAAGCCTTTGCGAAGGGTCGCAAGCTTACCCCTTTCACCATCCATGCTTTGCAGATAATTCACAAAACCTCTGGCAAATGTCTGGCTCATGTTTCCTCCTTTCTATAAAATTTTGATGGGCTTAACAGCGACTCCCCTGCCACATAGGCTCTTATCTGGCGGGGGCTTTCCCGTGGACAAAGGATTTGATACGTCTCTTTTGCAGCATGATTTATTGCACGTTGCCATGCCTGTTTAGCATCTTCCCTTTCTTGATCCTGTTTTGTGCCAAGAAAAGAAATATATTGCATCAACAAATGACGTTGTTTTTCGACAAGGGTCCAGTAGTGATTAACTGTTTTTTTCCTGAAAATAAAACGTTGTTTTCTATCGACCTCTGATGTACTTTTTTCAACAACTCTTTTTACCAGACCCTTCCATTCATCATCAAGTAAAACCCTATATCTTTCTACCGCTTTGAACAATGAAAAAGACTTATTTTCACAAATTTTAATATTTGATTCGTATGCCTGCTGACGATAGCTATCCATCATGTAAGCTGGAATATGAACTTTGGACTCTATTAAATCCAGTATTTTGGCCACATTTTTGGAATCTCTAACTTGGCCGACCACGAGCAGGTCGAAACTGTCAGAGTGTCCCAGATATTTTAAAGCTAAGGCACCTCCATATGAATCCTTGTTTCGTTTTGAAATCAAGGAAGTCACTTCTCTCCACGGCATATTAACGCCTGATTTCAAAACTGTATAATTGTTATCAGAGTCAACCAGCACAGTGGATGAAGGTTCAGGCTTAAAATCAGCGTAAACTCTTTTGCTATCCGTTTTTTTCTTTGGTTTGGTGGAGTATTGAAACCCTTTGCAATAAATAAAATAAGGGGAACCTTGTTCCAACTTGCAAAACCGACTCAATGGGGTTAACCGGCCAAGATAAGTATCTACTGAATTTTTATATTTTATTTCATCATTTAAAGATTCTGGTTCTCCAATCTCCCACACAGGACTGCCCCATGAATCCTCACCATAAAATTCTTGAACTAATTCCCTATCCAGTAAATTTGCGTGAATTGTCTGTATCAAGGTATTTTTCACGACAAACGTATGAAGCATATTCTGATTAACGCAAGGGGCATCCATTGCACCACTGTTATGGCTAATTAGTTTGCCTGAAAGATTTGCAGAGGATTGAGTACCAGATGGAGAATAATTAAGAAATGTCATCAACGAGATTACAAGTTTTCTATCCAACAATTTTCTATTTACACAAACCCCTTGGACAGGACCTGCTGCACCATGATCAAATAAAGTTGGCCCATTTTCGCCTACTGCCAGAGTGCTATCAAGCTTTGTTACAGTGGGACCAGTGCTATTGTCATTGCCTAGCTTAAGACTTGCTATTTGCAGGAAAGGTTTCTTTTTATCAAACAAGTCAAATGAACCATGCCATTTATTCAAATATGTTAGTCCGGCTTCTGGAATTTCATCCAAAGCGTCATGCCACGCATCAATGTCGCCGGGACCCCCCAAAGATGCCTGAACAATGCATATCAAAAACCGCATCACGCTGACCCGCTCATGGGGTCTCAGCACCAAATCCAGCCATTCATCCGGCTTTTCGAATAGCTGATTCAGGCTGATATAACACAAGGTGTTATTTGTATCAGACACCGGCAACCAGGGATCAGTCACAAGATTCATCAGAACCTCCTTTGGTATAGGTTTGCACAATTCCCAAGGTTTTACTCCAACTAATGGTCACCCCGGCCTTCAGACCTTCAATCTCCAATTCATTGTTTTGAGTCAGCAATGCCAGGCAGTGCTTTCCTTTGAGATAAAAAGGCAATGCCGAATGTAAATCTGTTTGTTCATAAGGCCATGCATGAACACGGATCATATTCTTATGAATCGAGCGGGCATGGCAGATATTAAATTTTTCCGGTTTCAGCGCTATTTTGTCTTTATTTAGCAAAATAATTTTATCTGCCTGAATATACTTTGCAATTATCAGCAAAATTGTTTCAATTTCATTAAGACGGGTTTGCTTGCCTTCCTCATCAGCCAATGCCGCTCTGGAAAAAAGGCGGGTATTTGATAGGGCTAATTGCTTTTCTGCATATTCAATCCCCTTCATATCATCTGCCAGACTATTCCATGACTCAGGATCATCCTGATCATTTAAATAGGTTAACCTCAACAACTCCCGGATATCAGAATTTCCATTCTCATCAGCCAGACTGATGGAATCAAAGCGATGCAATGCTTCATAGGTTTTCAGCAGTACATAAGGCAGATACACTTTGGCCTTGACTCCCAGCAATTTTTCTAATTGTTTTGCACTGCTGATTTGCTTTAAATCAACCAGAGTCATTTCTTCTTCAACAATCCAAATTTCCGGGTTTTCAACAGGTCTTTTTGGGGCCGGTCTATCTTCAAGGTGCCGCCACAAACGTCCCATCCGCTGCAACAACATATCCATGGGCGCCAGTTCGCTTATTAATATATCTGCATCGATATCAACACTTTGCTCAACAATCTGGGTTGACACAAGGATACAGCCGCCTTCACTATCATCTTTTTTACCCAGGCGCTCCATCCAGTATTCTTCCTGATCCTGGCGCATAAAATGAGGAAAGCGTGAATGAAGCAATCCCAACTCAAAATTGTTTGTTTGTTTTTTCAGCTCTTGAAACACTTCCTGAGCATTGTTTACCGTATTGCATACCCATAATACCCGTGCACCTTGCCCGGCTGCTGCCCGGGCATCAGAAAATAAGGGTCCTGCTTTTTTAAAAATTCGCCTGACTGCCGGACGGGGTGTAGGTTTTGATCTTTGCGGAGCAATCAGGCATCCCGCACTGCTTTTCCCGGAAATTAAGGGATAGCTGTCATCTTGTATTTCTTTTTCCTGAACATCAATCAGCATATTGCGGACCTCAGGAAGTAAGGTGGCCGAAAGTATAATAATGGTGCAACCAAGTTTTTGAAGCTCACGGCACAGGCAATTAACCAACGTACCTGTAAAATGGTCATAACTGTGGACTTCGTCGATGATGACAACTTTGCCGGCCAGCGCAAAGCGCCTGACAAAAAAATGTTTTACAGCTACCACTGACATTAATGCTTGATCAATTGTGCCGACTCCAAAATTTGCCAGCAAGGCTCTTTTGGCCGATGCAAACCAGTCCCGGCTTGCAACTGCATCGTCACTGGGTTGGTGAATCAATGTTTGTACGGGTCGTGGCTGGTAATATGTATCTTCCAGCCAGGCATTAGCGTGAGTCAATCGAGTGTTATCAAAATTTCGAGTTATTTTTTTTACAAAATCGCTAACCCGCAAATGGATGCGGTTAGAGGTCAGTTGGGTGGGCAAAGCAAAATAAAGACCAGATGTCAGGCCGGATTGCAGAAGCTCATAGGCGCAGGCCAGAGCAGCTTCCGTTTTCCCCAACCCCATTGGAGCTTCAATTACATAGATACCGGGCCGGGTGATAACAGACAATGCTTTTTTCTGCATATCGTTGGCACAAAAGCCAAAAATTTCTTTAAACTGAAGATTTTTCTTTATCTGAGGTTTATGAAAGCCAATACTTTTAACAGCTAACTTTGCCGACTTTTTACCCTCTTTTTCATCCAACCCTTTGTCAACTGGAAAATGTATTTCATCTGACCCAATCCAGTCAGCGACACTGGTTAATCCCATTAGCCAAGGAATCACCGCATCGGTCTTCTGAATTCCAATATCAGAAATTTTATAACCAAATTCCGATTCTATGGCTGTGATAATCTGATGGCGCTGGTTATGCCACTCATCAATCAGTAGACTGAGATCACCACGACCATATTTTTCAGATGAATGCATTTTACCATGGTGGGCACCGGCTACCATGGCCCAGGCAATGGCTTCTGATTGTTTAAATCCACGACTTTGGAACAAAAGCTGGATTGAATCCTGGCTATGTTTTTCATGGCGGGTACCCCGTTGGGCTTCCCAGTCATAACGTTTAGCAACGAGCACTAATCCTTCCCGCTCCAACCAAGCAGGGCACATATTCTGAAAACCAGGTGACCATTTACCCACGTCATGCATGGCAGCAACAATCGCAGCAACCATAGGCTTGATTGCAGCATGGGGTATAATTTGACCTTGGCGAATCAACTCAAGCACAACCCAGCCGATATGACAGCAATGTTCAAATACAGACAAACCCGGATTCCCCTCTGAGTCTGTTTTGGACCATCCACTTGTTTTGGGATTAAAATGATTGTGCATGTTTAAAATGAATTCCTTTTTCATTACGGCCATACTTATCTGACCACGAATAAAACTAAATACAACTCATTTTGAAACCATCTCGTGCCAATAACAATAAAAATCCTCAGTTTCTTTAATTCTGGCAGCCTTGTCCTGAACTTTCCTAAGCGCCATTCCTGACAAAGTTGGCGGGAAATTCGTAGTTTGGCCTGGATGCAGCCTCAGCCTCATACCATCCGGCAAGGACACCAATCCAGAAGCCTGATAGACGATCATACCTGTCTATATTTTTAAAAAGCTTCTATTGTTCCTCACTCAATTCCGGCAGATTTTCCGGTAGATAATCCGCCAGCTAAGAAAAACATTCTTCATCTAGGATATCGAACCAGGGTTGTCCATGGGAAGTTTTCGGAAATTCATTCATTCGATAGTCCTTGGGAAAAACAAAATCTTCGTCTGCCAATGGCAGTGGCCATGGGATTTCATGCCCACTGCCAATTATTCGCATCAACTTTCTTCCTGGAAGGATTTTTATCATTTTCCCCCTTTCTGTCATTTCTGACTATCATATCGTTTCTAAAAAATCCATCTTAATTGTCTCCCGAAACAAAAATGTCCCATGCTTTGAGACATACCACTGGCGATTGCCCGCAACGACCCTGCCATACCTTAGTATACCCCTGAATTCCATTATCTGGCATAATTTATGCTTTTTATATTTCATAAGGTTTTAAAAATTTAATAAAAGGTTTTAAAAATTTAATAAAAAAGGTGAAATATGACAAAACCCCATGGAAGAAAAACAAAACAAAAGGTAGGGGAAATTCTTCTGGAACCCCATCGGGAGACAGCCATGGAAATGTTAATGCAGATTCCAGATGAGCAGCTGGTTGGTCACCTTTTTTCTCATTTTTATCATAAAAGCGAATTGGTTAAATTCCGGAGTATTGCAGCAATGGGAGCCCTTGGATCACGAATGGGGCAAAAAAATATGGAAAAGACCAGGATTGTTCTGCGACGGATCATGTGGAACCTGAATGATGAATCCGGTGGAATCGGGTGGGGATCGCCTGAAGCCATGGGAGAAATTCTTGGCCAAAGTCCCGAGCTTGCTTTGGAATTTAAATCAATTCTTTTCTCATACCTTGATCCTGATGGAAATTATCTTGAACATGAAATGCTTCAAAGAGATGTTTTATGGGGGATCGGGACATACCTTGAATCAAATCCCCTGGACATGAACGAAAAAACAAAAAGTCTTTTATTCGGATATTTACATTCTTTTGATCCTGTAAAAAGAGGATATGCCATAAGAGCCCTGATTAATGCCAAATGCTTTGATTGCAGCCTTGTGCCTGAAAACATTATAACAGACAATCATCAAATTGATATCTTTACTGGCTGGAATTTTATTACAACGCGCATTTCAGACATGGCCCTGTCCTGGAAAAGCCACAAAATATTTGCCTATTCTATTTTGTGGCATGCTTATTGAATTACAACCTTACAAACAAAATTAGCTGTATATGTGTAAAACAAATTTTAACAATGACTGATTTATGCTTAAAAAAAATGTGACATAAATATTGCCCAAACCATTGACCTTGCGCAGCAAATGATCAAACTTGCGCAAACGGGTTACGAGCAACGAGAAGATCCTGGATGTGGCGTCCTGTACGGTATTTTGCTGGATTCCGGATACAGGCTTCTTGATCTTGCACAAAAAGAAAAGCATACACATATACAAAAAGGCTGGTGGAAGCGTTGTCATCCATGAAAACCCCCGTTGTTGATCTGAGTTGCTGTATTCTCTGCGAAATATGCGTTGAGCTGGCCCCCCATGCTTTTGCCATCAATAATGCAGACTTTGTTGAAGTACTTGCCCTTGACGACTACTCAGATGAAAATATCCATGAAGCCATAAAAAATTGTCCCAAAAACTGTATCACCTGGGAATAAATTTTTAACCCGAAGATTTTTTTAAATCTTCGGGTTTGGCTTTCCTCTTTCCTCCCAAATCTCCCTTCCCCCATTTACTCTCTTTTATCAAAATTTGATAATATTTTGCGGTTCCCTCAAAAAAACATTGCACCTGATACACAAATGTGCCATTTACTCCATCAGCAACCATAATAAAGACGCTGGGATATAATTTGAGCAACAACACAAACAACATACCATCCTCAATAACAGATAACCATAAAAGAGGAAGCATTGGCGCTTTTCTGAAAGATCAGGTAGATAACCAGCTCATGGCAAATAATATGGTTGAGGGTAAAATAATAAAATTAGTAATAAAATTAATCTGTACAACATGTTATGGAAGCTTTTAAAGGACTATATAGTTGAAGATGCAAAAAGCAATACTGAAGCAAGGCAAATCAGAAATAGAACGTGCAAAAGAGTATTATGCAAAAAAAGAATATGATGTTTGTGCGCTGTTCCTGAAAAAAGGTTTTGAAAAAATTCTTAAAGTATATCTAATGCAGGGCGAACAGAGCGATAGCGATTGTGAAGAGCTTGATCTTTCTGGTTTGCTTGGAAAAGCAATTTCAAAGAGTAGTAGTGAAAACAAATGCATTCTGGAAAAGCTTAATTCTGACTGGCAACATATTCTCAATCCTCTAATTCACTATGACACACGACCTGTTTACTCTCAAGAACTAAAAAGTGCAATGAATGATTTGGAAAAACTAAAAGGGCTATTGACACAATGACCGATTTGACACACCCCATACTTGACCAGGACAATCTTAATCTTGTTCTGGACAACCTGAAACTTGGCATTATTGCCCATACCCCTGAAAGAATCATCACTGTTTTTAATAAAGAAGCAGAAAAAATTACGGGATATCTAAAAGAAGAGGTTATTGGAAACGACTGCCATAAAGTTTTTCAGGCACCTTTTTGCGGAGGAAAATGTTCTTTTTGCGATGGCTCACCAGATTTTTCCTTTGGTTCAAAAGAATATCCATTGAACATTATTACAAAAGACGGCTCTACCCGGCAGCTTGAAATGACCGTCTCTGCCATCATCAATCATGACAAGATATTCAAGGGAGTGCTTGCATCCTTCAGGGATGTGACCGAATCTTTTAACCTGTCCTTAAAGGCTGAAAACCTTTCCAACTTTGCAGGCATTATCGGCAAGGATAAAGCCATGCAGGATATTTTCAGGCAAATCAGGGATGTTGCCCTGTACAACTATCCAGTCCATGTTTCCGGTGACACTGGCACAGGAAAAGAACGGGTGGCCTATGCCATCCATGATATCAGCTCATATGGTACTGGTGCATTTGTTCCTGTAAATTGCGGAGCCATCCCTGAAGGGATTGTTGAAAGTGAATTATTCGGACATGTCAAAGGAGCTTTTTCTGGAGCCATCAAAGAGCGGAAAGGAAGGTTTGAACTGGCCCATAAGGGAACACTTTTTCTGGATGAAGTGGCGGAACTGCCCTTAAAAACCCAGGTAAAGCTTTTAAGATTTTTACAGGAAGGCTCTTTTGAAAAAGTCGGCGGCGAAAAAAAAGAATCTGTGGATGTCAGGATTATCAGTGCCTCCAATAAAAATCTTAAAGATGAAGTCACTGCAGGCAGGTTCAGGGAAGATCTTTATTACAGGCTCAATGTCATCCCCATCCATCTACCCCCTTTAAGGCAGCGCAAAAGCGATATCCCCCTTTTGGCTGGCCATTTTTTAAAGGAAGCTGAACAGGAAAGCCCAAATGCTGTTCCACAACTTGCCCGTGCCGCCCTTGATATCATGCTCGATTATCATTGGCCGGGAAATGTCAGGGAATTAAAAAATGTGATCCAGTTTTCCGTGGTACGCTCAAGGGGAAGCCAGATACTTCCATCGGATCTGCCCATGGAAATTATCCAGGACAGGGACGTTACCTTTCAG
>JAHJDU010000489.1 GCA_018812385.1 Pseudomonadota bacterium | reverse complement strand
ATGTTTGGATATCCACAATACTGTCAAGAATCTTACTGCAGATAATACTTGAATCAACAATATCATAGTCATGGGCAAGGAAATTACGAAACCCGGCAATTTTTGCAAAAGAATAAGCAAATTCAGGATCAAGAACACCGCTGTCACCCAGAATATCAAAAGCTTCTGAATATGACTGAGGGGTTCTTAAATTCTTTTTTTTGATTGTCATCTCGGCAAGCACGATAGAAGTATCTGCCAGTAAATACAGATAATGAAGCATGGCACCCCTGTAAACAGCATCTGTATCAAATCGTTTCTCACACTCATCTTTTATATTTTCAATAATTTTTATATACTCATTAATGCGCCCGATTTTCTGGATGATTCTTTCCATTAACCCTCCATAGCCATTTTTCTCTGGGTTTTGAAATCAATAGCACTATGCAGAATTTTCTGCTCATATTCTAATCTTATGGATTCATTCTTTTCATGGATAACTTGTCCATGGGTGATTATCCGATTCAAAAGAATGATATTTTTACATTGGTTCATAATAACGATATCAATATCATTTCGTTTCAATGCACGGCTTAGCCGCAGATAAAGGTCAATTTTTATATCAAAAAAATGTCTTTCAACCTCAGCGTTCAAATAAACGGCAATATCAATATCACTCGATTTTGAATATGTTTTCTGGGCCAGGGAACCAAATAGATATGCGAATAAAAAATCCTCTTCTTTCTCATTAAATTCCTTTTTTAAAATTTTTATTAGATTTTTTTTCATAAGATGAGGTCAAGCCCTTGAATCCTGGTCCTTTGCAGCCGCGCTTACTATTATATTTCGGGAACGCTCTGCAGCTCCGGAAACGGCTTTTCCCGCAATCTCCTGGACCTGTTGATATGCTTTTTCCTGTTGATTGTTGAGTTTTTCTATCTGTTTCCCCTGGTCTTTGGTGAGTGATTCCAGAGCAGAAATTTTTTCCTTCAGGACATTTTTTTCGCCTTCAAAACCTTTGATCAAAAGAGCTTCTTTCTGTTTAAAGTGCTCTGTAATATTCAGTTGGGTTTCCTTGACAGACGCGGTTACTCTTTTTTCAAGTTCTTTAGGAAAAGAATCAACCTGCTCCTGCAAATGTTCCATTTTTTGTTCTCGTTCTGCCACACGTTTTTCTCTTTCATCCAGTTCAATGCTCTTTGATTGCTGTAATTTTTCAGACTGCTCCTGCTTTTGTTTTATCTCCTTATTAACAATATCCATCTTGTCTGAGAATTTATTTTTTTCAATTTCCTGAGCTCTTTTCATCTGATATTCGTATTCTTCTTTTTCACGTATTCTTTGGCTCTTAGTTTTAGCTTTTTCCTCTGCAAAAGCCTCCAGATATTCTTTTTTTTCTTTTTCCCAGTTTGCCTTAGTTTCTGATATCTGGGTTTCAAGTTTTTCTCGGATTGTTAACAGGTCATTTTCCTGTTTGCTCCGCTTTTCACTGAGTTCACTGGTGAGATTCTCGCGATTTTCTGCCATTTCAGCTTCAAACTTTTCTTTTGCATAGTTTTGTGCTTCAATTAGTGCAGCTAAATTGGCAGCCTGTGTTTCAATTCCATAAATTTCATTAAGTTCTTTTTGTTTTAATTTAATTGCCTGGTTAAGGTTTTCATATTTTTCAGCTTCAGCCTCAACTTTATCAGAAAGTCCTGTCAGTTCCTTGTTTATAGAAATTTTGAGGTTATGTATCTGGGTGCTTAGATCTGATGAAGCTGTCTGCTCAGCCTTCTGTAAAGTTTCAATGTCTTTTGTTTCTTTCTTGATCTTTTCCGGGTCTAATTTTGTTTTTTCCTTTTCCTTGATTTGCTGCTGCAGCTTGTTAATGATCTCCAGCATCTCTTTTTTAGTGTTTTTCATAGAAACTTCTTCAGTCATTTTAGAACTCCTTCTTTTACGTTGACAATTGACCATAGAATACCAAAACTATTTACAGCAGTCAAAGGTATATAATACAGTACAACATTGAAGCCACTGCCTTAAATCCCCAGCTCTTCGTACAGATCCGAAGGAGTTTTGTATTCATCCAGGTTTTTCTCTTCCATAGCATCAATCGAAGCTTCATTGAGTTTCATCTCAGGAATCTTAACTGGAAAAGGAAGACCATTTTGAAAGGTTATCTGTTTGTAGAAAACATTAATCGCTTGCGATGGAGTCAAACCCAGGGAAACTAATATGTTTTCAGCATGATTTTTTAGTTCAGCATCCATTCGTACTGATATTGTTGTCGTCTTTGCCATAATAACCTCACTATTAATTTTATCAAATTGCCATACTTTGAGAATACATTGAATGGACAAAAAAATAAAGAAGGAAATAAAGAAATGCAATTTTAATAATTACAAATATTTTTGAATACCTTACCCCCTCAATAACGCAACAACACAAGCCTGATACCAAGTTTTCAAAAACCTTAAACACCCCTTTTTAGCATCAAAAAATGCACTCTAAGACCTTTTTGGCCCCTGATTCAGGCAATATTTTTTATAAAAACAGCAACTTATCGGGTCACGGTAGGAATGCCGGTTACCCGGCACCCCCCGTACAGATCCGTACGTGAGGTATTACCTCATACGGCTCCTACCTCAGGTATAAACGCAGAAACCTTCTCAACGTACACCATGAAGACCAATCGACGCAGCTTCCCGCCCCTGTGTGCGGACTGCGGTAGTGTTCATGGTGTTCCCCTTGGT
>JAHJDU010000488.1 GCA_018812385.1 Pseudomonadota bacterium | reverse complement strand
TCTTAACATGCCAAAGGAAAAATCAAGCCCGAAAATCCGGGAACAGCCCATTAGTTGAGAATTTACCTCCAAAGCAACATCACAGGTTCCGCAGGCCACATCCAGAACCAGGCTGTTTTTTTGAAGTTTTGCAGCCTTTACCATCTGGGTTCTCCATACAATGTCCTGCCGCATGCTTAAAAGGCGATTTAAAAAGTCGTATTTTGGTGCAATGCGGTCAAACATGTCTTTGACAAAATCAAGTTCTTTATTCATCGTTGACAACCTGGATTTCTGAGTTAGTTTAAGACATTTATCAAGGCAGGTTGGAAAAATATCATAATAAAGGGAAGAATACAATAGAATGGTTGGAGCCCAGATGACAGAAAAACGTGACTATTATGAAATACTTGGCGTTGCAAAAGATGTTTCAAAGCCGGAATTAAAAAAAGCATATCGGACGCTTGCCTTTAAATACCATCCAGATAAGAACCCGGATAATAAAGAAGCAGAAGAAAAATTCAAAGAAGCATCTGAAGCCTATGAAGTGATCAATGATGAGAATAAACGTCAAATTTATGATCAATTCGGTCATCGGGGACTTGAGGGTGCCGGTCATACAGGCCCCAGTGGATTTGAAGATATTTTTTCAAGTTTTGGTGATATTTTTGAAGATTTTTTTGGATTTGGTTCAGGAAGTAGTCGTGGTAACAGGGTTAGAAGAGGGTCTGATCTTCGGTATGACATGACCATAGATTTTATGGAGGCTGCCTTTGGCACTGAAAAAACAATTTCCATTCCAAAGCTGGATATCTGTGATAGCTGTAAAGGATCAGGATGTCAGGAAGGCACAAGTTCTGAGACCTGCTCCCATTGTCATGGGACAGGGCAGTTTATTCAAAGCCAGGGTTTTTTCAAGGTAAAAACCACCTGTCCTTATTGCAAAGGCCATGGGAGCATTATCCCTAATCCCTGTAGAAAGTGCAGAGGGGCTGGCAGGGTTGAAATAACCCGGAAGGTTCAGGTGAAGATTCCGGCAGGAGTTGATGTTGGATCAAAACTTCGGCTGACGGGAGAAGGCGAAGCATCCCCGTCTCCTGAAGGGACTTCCGGAGACCTGTATGTGGTGATAAATGTTAAGCCACATAAATTTTTCCAACGGGATAACATGGATATTATCTGTGCCATTGATATTTCATTTATCCAGGCAGCACTTGGAGATGAAATTACCATTCCAACCCTGGTGGGGGAAGAAAAATTTAAAATTCCTAAAGGTACCCAGTATGGGGATGTTTTCAGGCTGAGAGGGGAGGGAATCGCCTCGCTTAGAACGGGGCGAAGAGGTGATCAGATTATCAAGGTTATAATAAAAACACCAACCAAGCTGAATCAAAAACAGATAAAATTGTTAGAAGACTTTGATAAGCTGGATTCAAATAAAATCTCAAACAAACTTAAAAATCTATTTAAGAACCTTTAGGTTAACTTAAAGGACCGACTATGTTTGAACTTAAGGTAAAAACCCGTTTTGCAGGTGCCCATCAATTGACCATGGTGGGGGAAAAATGTGAAAATCTGCATGGACATAACTGGCACATCGAAGTTTGTGTTACTGGGGAAAAATTGAATTCAGCCGGTGTGCTTGCAGATTTTGGTGATATAAAAAGGGCTGTGAGAAAGGTTGTCAAAGAAGAGCTGGATCATAAATTTTTAAATGAGCTCAAAATGTTTGAGGGTGTACAGCCTACATCAGAGCGCATTGCCGTATATATCGCACATAGAGTCCAGGCTCTTTTAGGTCTGGGTCTGGGAGAAGATGTAAGGGTTTCAAAAGTCATGGCCTGGGAATCAGATGATGCCTGTGCCACCTATTTCCCTGAGCGTATTAAGATATGAGTATTGAGCAATTTGTATAATTGTGCCGTCCCTAACCATTCACCATTAATAATTATTTTCAATAATTCTTTTAGCCGGAATAATCCCTGTTGCCGCAGCCGATACAATATTCCCTGCCACCCCCGGACCGTCACCTGCCACATACATCCCTTTAATGCTGGTTTCAAGATAGTTGTTTGATTCCACCTGTGTGGCAAAGAATTTTATTTCCGGTGCATAAAGCAGGGTTTCATCGTTGGAGACACCCGGAATAACTAAATTCAAGGATTCCAGACCTTCCCTCAGGTTCGTCAAAATTCTTTCAGGCAGAGCCATGGCAATATCACCGCAAACTACATTGGTCATGGTCGGTTCAATATACCCTTTGCTGATTCTGTTCCAGGTCGAGCGTCTTCCCCGTTTTAAATCTCCAAACCGCTGTAAAATAGGTTTACCACCTCCAATAATGGTGGCCAGCCTCCCAATGGATTCGCCATAGGCCTGGTTATCCGTGACAGGCTCTGTTAAAATCACTTTTGAAAGAAAGGCAAAGTTTGTGTTTGATGATTTTTTATCTGAATAGGCATGACCGTTTACACAGACAAATTCCTTGTAGTTTTCAAGGGAAATAAATCCGCCCTGATTAGTGCAAAAAGTTCTGGTCTGGTCATCATAAGTGGGTGTCTGAATAAAAAATGTAGGATCATAAATAATATTACAAAGGTCATCCATAATGTCATTATGGACCTCAACTCTGACCCCGACTTCTATCCCTCTCTGACTCAGTTTGATCCCGTGTTTCAGGGCAAGAGAGGCCATCCAGGTTGCTCCGATTCTTCCGGGTGCAAGAATAACATTGTCAGCCTTATATTTGGCTTTATCCGTTATAACGCCTTGGATGTGACCATCTTTTTCAAGGATATCAATCACATTTTCCTGGGTTTTTATTTCAAGCCCTTTTGATTGTATATAATCTGCCATACCGGCAATATAGCCTGGCAGATTATTTGATCCCAAATGTTTTTGCTTGATCAAAAGAAGGTCAATCCCAAATCGCTTTGCCTCTTTTCTAATTTGTTTTGCCTCTTCCATATCCGTGGGGAAAACAGGCCCATCCATTTTGAATTTTGTAAAAATCTTTTCTGTTTCATCAATCAGATCCTGGGCAGAATTCAAAGGCATAAATTGAGTTAAGTCTGTTTTTCCAAGCCTGGGAATGAAATTAAGCTTGCCATCGGAATAAAGACCGGCCCCTCCTATTCCGGACAGAATATTGCAAGGATCACACTGGATGCATTTTTGAAGACTATGGTTTGGACATTTTCTTTTTAAGGATGGTTTGCCTTTTTCGATTAATAATACATTTAACTTGGAATGTTCCATTAAATAATAAGCCGCGAAAAGCCCGGCAGGACCACCGCCCACGATAATTACATCATACGCCATATATCACCTGAATATTAAAAATTAGAATCTTAACTTTAATAAACCGGTTCCATAATGATAGCAAGCCTCTTTTTTAGTATGAGAAAATATATGAAAAAGCTTAAGGGAAAGCGCAAATACTTGCCAAGAAACCTGTATGTTGTTATAGCTTGTGTTTAAATGGTATGAATAATATGAAATAAAAGTTTGAGGTTTATAAATTGGGTGAGAAAAATAAGGGCAGATTTATTGTTTTTGAAGGCATTGACGGGTCTGGAAAAAGTACTCAGATAAAGAATATATCTAAGCGGCTGGAGATCTTGGGAAATAAGGTCTATTCAACCTTTGAACCCACTGACGGCCCTATCGGATCACTCATCCGGCAGATGCTTTCAGGAAAAATAGCCACGGATCAAAGAACCATTGCCTCCCTTTTTGCAGCGGACAGGACAGATCATCTGGTGAATCAAGAAAATGGTGTTTGTTTGAAAGTTGACCAGGGTGAGATGGTATTATGTGACAGGTATTATTTTTCATCCTATGCATATCATGCCCAATATATTGATATGGAATGGGTGATCCATGCAAATTCCCTGAACGCAGATATTTTAAGGCCTGATGTGACTATTTTTATTGATGTTGATCCGGATATTTGTTTTGAAAGAATAAAAAACAGCCGAAACAATTTTGATATGTATGAGAAAATTGATGTCATGAAAAAAGTCAGAGCCAACTATTTTCAAGCCTTTGATGTATTGAAGGACCTTGAGAAAATTATCATCATTGATGGCAATACCACCATGGAAAGAGTTGAAGACAGGATTTTTAATGAAGTTAAAAAAATTATTAAAAATTATCCGAAAACCTGAATATTTGAGTGGAATAAATAAAATAAAGGCAAACAAAAGGTATGGGAGCGAACAATAAAAAAAGAGTTTGTGTCATTGATGGCCAGGGGGGTGGAATAGGGTCCGCTATTATTAAGAAACTTAAAGAACGGTTTGAAGAGAGAATAGAAATCATCGCTCTTGGAACCAATGCTATTGCCACGGCTCAGATGCTGAAAGCAAAAGCAAATAAAGGGGCTTCCGGCACTAATGCAATTGTTCAGACAGTACAAAAGGCCGATGTCATTATCGGGCCTGTGGGGATCATCATGCCCAATGCAATGATGGGAGAGGTGACACCGCTTATGGCAGAAGCCATATGTTCTGCCAATGCAAAAAAAATCCTCCTGCCCCTGACCCAGGAAAACCTAGAGATTGTCGGGGTGAGCGGCCTGCCCCTGCCTCAACTGGTAGATGAACTATTGGATAAACATTTATTTTTTTTATAATTATGAAGGAGTGATGGTGTAATGTGTGAGGCAAATGCATATTTATTTGAAAATGACGGCAAGCCTGGCGAGCCTGAAGAAACATTGTTAATGGAAGCAGTTGACAGGGTTGAACCGGATGAAGACGGTATCCTTCTTGTTTCCATATTTGGGGAACAAAAATTTATTAAAGGCCATATCCACTCATTATCACTGGTGGATCACAAGATATATATTCAACAATCAATTTAAGTGGCTTTATGATTAATCACCATGAAGAGCAGGAAGTTTTTTCTTCATGTCCTTCATGCTCTTCATGGTAAAATGTATTACCAGCCCAGGGTCAGATAATCGTGTATTGAGTCGGCTGCAGCCCGACCCGCACCCATGGCCAGAATCACAGTGGCAGCTCCCGTTACAATATCTCCACCTGCCCAGACCCCTTTTTTGGATGTCTTCCCGTTTGCAGGATCAGCAACAATATTGCCCCATCTGTTCAGGGCAATATCAGGTGTTGAATTTGTCAGCAGAGGATTGGCATTTGAACCCACGGATACAACCACAAGATCGCAGTCAAATTTGAATTCTGATCCTTCAATGGGAATAGGTCTTCTTCTTCCAGAGGTATCTGGTTCGCCCAATTCCATTTTAAGGCATTCCATTCCTGTCAGGCGGCCATTTTCATCACCAAAGAATTGAGTGGGATTAGTCAGAAGAACAAATTCAATCTTTTCTTCTTCAGCATGGTGAAGTTCTTCCTCTCTTGCCGGCATTTCATCACGGGATCTTCTATAGACTACTTTTACAGATTCAGCCCCTAACCTCATGGCGGTTCTTGCTGAATCCATGGCAACGTTGCCGGCACCCAGGACAACCACATTTTTACCCCTGGCAACGGGGGTGTCATATTCAGGGAAAAGATACCCTTTCATCAGATTGGTACGGGTCAGGTATTCATTTGCCGAATAGATGCCGATCATGTTTTCTCCGGGAAGATTCATGAACATTGGAAGACCCGCTCCAACTCCAATATATGCTGCATCATACCCTTCTTCAAAGAGCTCATCAATGGTGACGGAAGCTCCGATCACGGAATTGCATTCAATGTTTGCACCCATTTTTTCAAGGGTGGCAACTTCCGAGGCAACAATCTCTTTTGGAAGCCTGAATTCAGGGATTCCATAGACCAATACTCCGCCGGGTTTGTGGAATGCTTCAAAAATTGTGACATCATGCCCTTTAAGTAAAAGGTCTCCTGCAACGGTAAGGCCGGACGGACCAGACCCTATTACTGCTACTTTCCTGCCGGTTTTTTTAGCAACAACAGGGGATTCTCCTGAGCCGTTTTTTCGTTCCCAGTCAGCTGCAAATCTTTCAAGATATCCAATTGCAACCGGATCCCCTTTTTTGCCGACAATACATTTTATCTCGCATTGTTCTTCCTGGGGACAGACACGTCCGCAAACAGCCGGAAGTGCATTTGTTTCCCATAATTTTTTTGCAGCACTTGAAAAGTCATTTTCAGCAATCAACTTAATAAATTCTGGTATTTTAACGGAAACAGGGCATCCTTCCATACATAGCGGTTTTTTGCATTGAAGACATCTTGACGCTTCAACCAGGGCCATTTCCGGAGTAAGTCCCAGAGGGACTTCTTCAAAATTTCTTCTTCTTACATCTGGGTCTTGTTCGGGCATTTTTGCCCGTTCCACTTTTTCTTTTTTATCTGCCATTTATTCCTCCATATATACAACCGTGATGGTATTTTTTATTGTGCTTTAGATTTTTCAAAGGCCTCATAGCTTTCCTTTTCATCTTCAAGATAAGAAGCAAGACGTTTGGCCAGTTCATCAAAATCGACTTTGTGTGCGTCAAATTCAGGGCCATCCACACATGCGAATTTGGTATCGCCACCGATAGTCACGCGGCAGCAGCCGCACATGCCTGTCCCGTCCACCATAATGGGGTTTAGACTGACAAGGGTTTTGACATTTTTTTCTTTGGTGATAAGGCTGCAGAATTTCATCATGGGGATAGGGCCTATGGCAACGACAAGGTCAATATCATCTTTTTCCAAAACTTTTTTTAATACATCGGTCACAAATCCATGGTGACCTTTGGACCCGTCATCCGTACAAATATGGAGATTATGGGATGCAGCTTTCATCTTTTCTTCCATGATCAATAGATCATAGCTTCTGGAACCCAATATGGTTGTCACTTCATTGCCGGCTGCCTTAAGCGCCCGGGTGATGGGATGAAGGACTGCGATTCCGGTTCCGCCGCCCACACAGACAACTTTGCCGACTTTCTCTACATGGGTGGGTTTCCCAAGGGGACCGATCAAAGCGTAATATTCATCGCCAACCTTTAAATCTTTAAACCGGGCTGTGGATTTTCCAATTACCATGTAAATAATGGTAATCGTGCCTTTGTCCGGATTTGTATCTGCCATGGTTAAAGGGATGCGTTCTCCTGTTTCATCGGCTTGAAGTATAACAAATTGACCGGGTTTGGCTTTTCGTGATATGCGGGGGGCTTCTATCTCATTAAGAATAATGGTTCCTTGAGCCATTTCTTCACGAGTTATAATTTTTGCCATTATTTCCTCCTGTTTTATATAGCTATATTTTAATCAGCATTCGGCTGAAAAGTTCAATTTAGTTTATACTTTGAATCAAAAAAAATTATAATACTCAGAAAAAGCTTATAAAATCAACCCCTGGTATGAAATAAAGGACATCTTTCCGGCTGAATATTTGCTGTTCTTTGAATTGGAAATGAGGATTGTCTTTATTGCAACATGCTCAAATAATAACTTTTTTGGGAAGCGTAAAAGATTCATAGTTTTTGGTTGACTTAATACTACAAAAATAGTAGGAAATACCCGATTAATTATGGTTGGGTAGTTTGGAATTGAGTTTTACAAATCAATCAGGGGATTGAATCATGTTAAAAGTTAAATCATTTCAGCTCACGTTTCTTGCGATGATTGTTTTGTCCATTTTGTTTCCCTTTATAGGGCAAACCAGTAATAAAAATATTGATATTGATAATGATAAAAGACCGGATCGTATTACTATTAAACTTGAAGCCGGGTTGAGCAAAGATGAAATGCCGGCTGTCAGTTTTAAGCATGATCTTCACACCCAGGCCCTTGATGGGAAGTGTACAGCCTGTCATCTTGAAAAAGATAATGCCTTTGTCTTTAAATTCAAAAGGACCAATGAGAAAGCGTCCATGGATTTATATCATGCTGAATGTATTGCCTGTCATGTGGAAAAAAAAGCATCCAATGAAACTTTTGGCCCTGATGCTGCTGAATGCAGAACCTGTCATATTACAGGTAAATCCAAAGGATCATCCCGGGAGGAAATCAGTTTTGATAAATCATTGCATTTTATCCATGAAAGTTCAGCCCAGATTAAGGGTATGGATCCTTCAATTAAAGATAATTGCAGCCGTTGCCATCATAAATATAATGAGAAAACAAAAGAGATTTTTTACATCAAAGGTGAAGAAGAATCCTGTGTTTATTGTCATAAACCTGTAAAGCAAAACGACATCAGGCCAATTCAGGAAGCTTCTCATGATTCCTGTGTAAAATGTCATCAAACCTTTAAAGGCCAAAATATTGCTGCCGGCCCCATAACCTGCGAGGGCTGTCATGATAAAGAAAAGCAGCAAAAGATAAGAAAAGTTGCCGATATCCCCCGGCTTAAACGAAACCAGCCCGATGAAGTTGCCATCACAGGCTGGAAAACCGGCAGCCAGACGAAAAAAAATTATATGAACGCTGTGGCCTTTGATCACAAATCCCATGAAACAAAGGCTCAAAGTTGTAAAGTGTGTCATCATGAGACATTGAAAAAATGTAATGATTGTCATGGGACAGACGGTGGCGAATCAAAGGGCGGATTTATCAGCCTTGGACAAGCCATGCACAAACAGGACAACACCAGGAGCTGTATCGGTTGTCACAAGGAATTGACAAAAAGTTCTGATTGCGCAGGCTGTCATTTTCAGGCACCAGCCAACAAGGATAATTCTGATTCGTGCAAGACATGCCATAGTTTAGACCAGAAACAACTGGAATCCATGGAACCTGCAAAAATAGCAAAAATGGCGTTAACAGATCTGTCCTCACATTACAAACCTGTTCAGGTAGACAAGATTCCTGAAAATGTCGTTATAGATGTGTTGTCCAGTGAGTATAAACCGAGTTTGTTCCCTCACCGGAAAATGGTTCAGACGATATTCCTGCGGGTTGAGAAAAGCGATATGGCTAAGGCTTTTCATAATGATCAGGCAGGGCTGTGTATGGGATGCCATCACAATAGTCCCAAAACGCTTGAACCTCCCAAATGTGCCTCTTGTCACAGTAAAAAAGGTCCTGCCCCGGGCGATAGATCAGATGGCAGGCCTGGATTAAAGGGAGCATATCATGGCCAGTGCATAACCTGCCATCAGAAAATGGAAGTTAAAGCCATCGCAGCAACAGACTGCGCCAAATGTCATGAAGAAAAGAAATAGAATATTCAAAGGATATAAATAAAAAGGGTATAATTATGGCTATTTCTCGTAGAAAGTTTTTGGGTTCGCTTGGAGCGACGATCGGTGCCACCACAACGGGCGCACTGACAAAAGCTTATGGTGCCACAAACAAACATTTCAAGGGATATCCGGAAGGCTTTGGCGTTCTGCATGACACAACCAAATGTATCAGATGCAGGAAATGTGAACAAGCCTGTAATGAAGTCAACAAGCTTGATAAACCAGAAAGACCGTTTGATGATCTTAAAGTAATGGATCAAAAAAGGCGAACAGGCGAAGCAACCTATACTGTGGTAAATAAGTTTAAAGGCAGCCTGGATGTTTTTGCAAAAAAACAGTGTAATCATTGCCAGGAGCCGGCATGTGCCTCTGCATGTTTTGTAAAGGCATTAAAAAAAGATGAAACAGGTGCAGTGGTATATGACGAATCTCTTTGTGTGGGTTGCCGGTACTGCATGGTTGCCTGCCCCTTTAATATTCCTGCATATACCTATAATGATCCTTTAACACCCAAAGTGACCAAGTGTACCATGTGTCTTCCCAGAATCCTGGAAGGCAAACTTCCGGGCTGTGTGGATATCTGCCCGAGAGAAGCACTTATTTTCGGGAAGCGGAAAGATCTTGTAAAGCTTGCCTGGAAGAAAATTAATAAAAACCCTGACCATTATATTGAGCATGTTTATGGCGAGTATGAAATGGGTGGTACAAGCTGGCTTTATCTGTCAGGTATTCCTTTTGAACAGATAGGCATGAGAGAAGACTTAGGCGTTACACCTGCCCCACAATTTACTGCCGGCGCCTTAGGGACAGTACCCATTATCGTTGGACTCTGGCCGGTTCTTTTAACAGGCGTATATGCCATTTCCAAAAGAAAAGAAAAAATTGCAAGCCAGGAACAGGAAGAAGCGGTTCAAAAAACCAAAGCTCTTGCAACAAATGAAATGAACGAGCAGCTTTCAAAGCTTAAGGACAAAATGGTCAAAGAAAAAGAGACAGCTGTCCAAAATGAGGTTAAAAAAGCTCTTGAAGAAGCTGCAAAAAAAGCTGAAGAAGAAGCCAAAGCCGCAGAAGAAGCTAAAGCCGCAGAAGAAGCTAAAGCCGCAGAAGATGTCGAAGCTGCAGAAGAAGCTGAAATAGTAGATGATATCGAAGCTGTGGAGGATACCAAGGCTGTTGACGGAACCAATGCTGCTGATGACGCTGTGAAAGAGGAGGAATAAATGGGATCAGAAAAAGCCATTGCTGAAAAGCAATATTTGACACCCTTTAATGTGGTTGCCGGTATCATCATCTTTGTTGGGCTGATCATCACCATACTCAGGTTCACAAAGGGAATCGGAGCTGTAACAAATCTTGACAACAATAATCCATGGGGACTTTGGATCGGGTTTGATCTTTTGTGTGGTGTTTCTCTTGCTGCCGGCGGATATATGACCTCATCGGCCTGCTATATTTTTGGATTAAAAAAATATCATTCAGCTGTCAGACCCGCCATATTAACCGCATTTTTAGGGTATGCCCTGGTTGTATTTGCCCTGAATTACGATGTGGGTAGACCCTGGAAACTGCCTTATCCTATCTTTTATTCCCCGGGTACCTCTTCTTTGTTGTTTGAGGTGGGTCTTTGCGTTTTCTTATACTTGACTGTTCTGTTTGTAGAGACAACGCCGGCAGCATTTGAATGGCTCGGGTTTAAAAAAATCCGCCATTGGGTGGTGAGACTGACCCTTGTTTTAACCATTTTTGGTGTTGTTCTTTCAACACTTCACCAGTCCTCTTTGGGTGCTCTTTTTCTCATAGCCCCTTCCAAGCTTCATCCGCTCTGGTATTCAGGATATCTGCATGTCTATTTTTTCATTTCCAGCATGTTTGCAGGCTTGTCAATGGTCATTTTTGAAGGTACCCTGGCCCATAAATGGCTCCATCACAAAATGGATGATACGCATCTTGCCGAGGCTGGCGGGGTTGTGCTTGGATTTGGGAAAGCCGCCTCTTTTATCATGATGGGGTATGTGGGTATAAAAATTATCGGCATTGCCGTGGATAACAACTGGCATTACCTCACCACAGGTTGGGGGCTCTGGTTCCTGGTTGAACTCATCGGGTTTGTACTTTTCCCTGCGATTCTGTATAGTGTCGGCTCAAGGGAAAAGAACACCAAATTGATCCGGATTGCAGCGGTTTGGACGGTCCTGGGTATTGTGCTCAACAGACTGAATGTTTCTCTGATTGCATTTAACTGGCACCTGCCATCTGCTGACCGGTATTTCCCCAGTTTTATGGAATTTTTTATCACAATATTTATCATCACAATAGGTGTGGTTGCGTATCGATTCGCAGTAACAAGGATGCCCATTTTATATGAACATCCTGAATATAAAAAAGATCATTAGAAAAGGAGAACATCATGGAATTTTTTACTCTCCACGATTTTATGACATATTCCAAGGGTATAACTTACCTTGTAATGGGAGCTATCCTGGTCTTTATGCCGCTGTACTGGTTATATCTGACGGATCGGGATGATTAAGTCACAAAGTATAGTATTCAATTTATAAGGAAATATGGAGGATAAGATGTACACATTATTAACAGGGCCCGTCTTTTATATCGCGCTTGGGGTCTGTATTATTGGAATGATTGTACGATTCTATCAGTATTTTAACGGTCTTTCATGGCAATTGGACAGAGTCGCATACAAGGAATATCCGGCCATGGGGTTTAAAGGGGCTGTAAGATCTATTTACAAATGGCTGATACCGTATGGTACCTATGGCTGGAGAGCACAGCCGGTCATGGCCGCAGCATTTTTTGGCTTTCATGTGGGCGCCGTTCTTCTACCTCTTTTTCTCATCGGCCATAATGTGTTTTTAAAAGAAAAACTTGGGTTTTCTCTGTTTTTTACCATCAGCACACCTATTGCGGATTTTTTAACATGGATAGCCGTTATCAGCTTGTTATTTTTGCTTTTGCGAAGACTAGTTCTTCCTGAAGTAAGAATTATGACAGACAGAAAAGATTGGGGTATCCTGTTGATTTCCATCGCGCCTTTTATTACAGGTATGCTTGCCCGTTATCAGGTAGGTGATTATTCATTTTGGCTGACCGCCCATATTCTGACAGGTGAAATTGTTCTTTTAGCCATTCCTTTTACCAAGCTTTCCCATGTGTTTTTATTTTTTGCCTCAAGGGCCCAGCTTGGAATGGATTTTGGAATAAAACGAGGTGGAC
>JAHJDU010000487.1 GCA_018812385.1 Pseudomonadota bacterium | reverse complement strand
GTTACGTGTGACCTTTAGGTTACGTGTGACCTTTAGGTTATGATTAGAATTGATCAATAAGGAGACAATACAGATGACAGACCGAATAAAAGTTTTAATGGTGGATGATGAAAAAAGGTTCAGGGATACCACAAAAAAAATATTGATGAAAAAAGGCTTTGAAACCATTCTTGCTGAAAGCGGAGAGGATGCCCTGGAAAAAATAGAACAAGATCCAGATGTTGTTATCCTGGATATCAAAATGCCTGGAATGGACGGGCATGAGGCCCTGGCAAAAATAAAAAAGCTTAAGCCGGATCTTCCGGTCATCATGCTCACTGGTCACGGTGCCATGCCTTCGGCAAGAAAAGCCCTTGTTGAAGGGGCCTTTGACTACCTGAGCAAACCCTGTGATATTGATCTTCTGGCAGAAAAAATCAAGGAAGCCTGTCATCGGACGAATAAATTGTCTGTCCGCGAAGAAAAAAATGTTATATCTGTAATGATTCCCATTACAGAGTACACAACCATCAACGAAGAAAAAACCATTCAGGACGCAATTGATGTGCTGAAGAAATCTTTTATTACAAAGATAGCAACAAACCAATTGATGGAAACCGGTCACCGCTCTATTCTTGTGAAAGGCAGTGATAATCAGGTAAACGGGATCTTGACCATTCGGGATCTATTGGAAATGCTCATGCCGGACTATCTTTCAGCACCCAAACCGTTTCTGGCAGACAGTATTGAATATTCCCCCATGTTCTGGAAAGGGATGTTCAGTATGGGAATCCGGGAAAAGAAGAATAAATGTATCAGAGACATCATGTCACCATCCCCCATTTCCATTGACGGCAGCTCAAATCTGATGGAGGCGGCATACCTCATGCTTCACGCAAATGAGAGACGTCTTCTTGTGACACTATCAGGCAAAATTGTGGGTGTGGTAAGGGAACAGGACCTGTTTTTTGAAATGGAAAAAATTTTGAATTCATAATATACTGATGCTGCATTTTAAGGTAAAATCAAAATAGTCTGGAAAATGGTATTGCAATACCATTTTCCAGACTATTCATAAAAACAGGAGACTGAATGTATTTCCCTATTGCCGAAATCCATGCCAACCCATATATTATTTTCTTTACTGCTTTTGTTGTTTCATTTTTCACTTCAATGGGGGGTATTTCCGGCGCTTTTTTATTATTGCCATTCCAAATGAGCTTTCTGGGATATACGTCTCCTTCTGTTTCCGCCACCAACCATGTTTTCAATATTATTGCCATTCCAAGCGGGGTATATCGTTATATCAAGGAAAAACGGATGTTGTGGCCTTTAGCCAAGGCCATAGTTATCGGGACTCTGCCCGGGGTTTTTATTGGTGCATGGGTTAGAATCGAATACTTGCCTGATCCAAAGAATTTCAAGGTGTTTGCAGGACTTGTCCTGCTTTATATCGGCTGGAAACTTTTAAAAGATATTATAGGTAACAGAAAGACAAAGGAAAAAGGCATAGCGATTGAGGGTGCGGGGTTTCATAGCCTTGCTGTCATGGACTCCTCGTTCAACAAGGTCTCTTTTACATTTGGGGGAAAACTATATGCTTATGCGCAGTTACCCATTTACATTATCTGCTTTTTGGTGGGGATTATTGGGGGGATATATGGAATCGGAGGCGGATCAATCATTGCACCCATACTTGTCACCATCATTGGTCTGCCCGTGCATGTGATTGCAGGGGCAGCCCTTTTGGGAACCTTTGTCACATCGGTTTCCGGTGTGATTTTTTATCAGTTTCTGGCCGGTCTATATCCTGAAGTGGCTGTGTCGCCTGACTGGATGCTGGGGGCCCTGTTTGGTTCAGGCGGGTTTTTGGGCATGTATCTGGGGGCAAGGGCTCAAAAATTTGTTAAAGCCGTATATATTAAAGGGATTTTAGCCTTTTGTATCCTGTTTATTGCGTTGAAATACATTTCAGCCTTTTTTATTTAACCTTTGAACTCATATTTAATTTGTGATCTTTCCTGAAATATAAATTTTATTGGGTATTGTATCTAATGTTATTTTTATAAATAGTTAAAATTAAAAGACAAAATGCCAGGCATAAAAAAAGGATATCTCTAAACAAGGTTAACTTGCTCATGGGGTTTTCATCAGAACCTGTTAAAAAACATCCGCAGCTGATATCCAGTCCCCTAACAAGATTAAAAAAAATCAGGCCCACAAAGATGCTCATTAAGATGGCAACAATGGATGCAGCGCCTGACATCCAACGATTCATCAAAAGACTTCCCCCCACTAATAGTTCAAGCCAGGGCAATATCAAAGCCACCAGGTTGATCAGAGAGTCATGTAACACCTGGTAATCAAATACGGCCTGGGCAAATGCCTGGGGCTGAAGTATTTTATCAATACTGGCAAAAATAAAAACACAGGCAAGAATTAATCTGATGGAATGATAAAAAATACCGATTTTGTATGATTGTGCATCTTTGGTATTAGTCATTTCCAAAACTCCTTTTATAAAATTGGCACTT
>JAHJDU010000486.1 GCA_018812385.1 Pseudomonadota bacterium | reverse complement strand
CTAATGCCATCGCCCATCACGGTGTTCTGGACAAGGGGATACTCTTTATTCAGAAGCCATTCTCCAAAAACGATCTGGCAACAATGGTCAGAAAAGTATTAGAAGCTTGACTCATTTGATGCTGCTTTCTCAAATATAGTTGCATTGAATATTTCTTTACATAAATTAGAATCATTGATATTGATTTATTAATCGAAATTTTCAATTATTTAGGGCCAGATAAATTGACATATTTTTAAAAGGAATCAGAATGAAACAGCTGGTAGTTTTAATGCTTGTCTTACTTATTACGATCTTGTTTTCAGGATGTTGTATTCCTGATCTTCCTGGCCCTATCGGAATCCCGGGATTTTAAAAAAGGTTTATGCTTTGCGATCTGAAAAAAACTTTTATTTTAATCCTAATTTTTTTAAATCAGATGCCAGCTCTTTTTCATTATAGATTTTGCCAGCTCTCCATTTTCCATTAAATTCAAGGGTTGGTACAACCCAATCATCCCCTCCATTTACTTCGATGATTTTCTGAATTGTATTTTCTGATTGTTTTTCTATTTCAAAATATTCAAATTCAATATTATTATTTTTTAAATACTCAATGGTTTTTGTACAATGTGAACACCATTTGGCAGCATATACTTTCAACATAATAATCTCTTTAATAATTAGCTTTGCGCACTTTTCCCATTGCCAGCCTCAACGGACTGGATATGGGTGATCACATCGTGAAACAGGGACAGGTCCTGGGCAATGAGAAGGCCTGGAAGGGTCTCTCCACTGGTCCTGTTTATTCTGTAGGCAGATACTGTTCCCACAACCTTGACTTCTTCTTCGTCGTCTATATGCAGGACCGGTCCCCCGCTGACGCCGTTGATGGCAACACCATCAATCAGGTAGGCGTTTTTATGGTCCTGGCGGGCGGATATCATGCCGGAGAAAAAACAAGGGGTATCCGGTTCCAGTGTGGGAAATCCGATCCACCCGACCTGGGTGCCGACCCTGAGGACATATTCCTGGTCCAACAAAGGCAGGGGAGAGTTGTGTGCAAACAGGTCCTGGGTTTTTGAAAAAAGAATGAGAGCAGAGTCTGATAGTTCTCCCATGGTGATATGGCGCGCATTTGCTTTCAAGAGCAGGGATTTTGATCCGTCGTGGTTATAAATCCGGATGGGTTCCATCCATTTGTCAGCATGGTGAATCACATGTCCTGCCGTGGCAATGGCATACATGGATGTGGCTTCATTGTGAAAACACAAAAACCCGGTACCGTGACCCGTGGGGGTTTCGATTTTTACAATACAAGGTAAGGTCGAGTTAACTGCATCAGACCAGTGCATGTGAAGAACTCCTTTTTATTAAGGGTTTGCTCAAAGTTGGGGGTATCGTTTTTCCAAAGGATCATAACATATTTGAAATTAAACAACCATATTTTCCATGGCCTTTTTCATTTGGCGAACAGCCTGTCTTAATCGTTCTTCATTTTCCACAAGGGCAAGACGCAGGTATCCTTCTCCTTCCTCGCTGAATCCTGTTCCCGGAGCAACTGCCACATTTGCCCGGTTCATCATTTCAACGGCAAATTGCATGGCCCCCATTTTGTTAAAAGGTTCCGGGATTTTAGCCCAGACAAACATGCCGGCTTTTGGTTTTTGAATGTCCCATCCTGCTCTTTCAAGGCTGCTGCACAACACATCTCGTCTGGCCTGGTAAATATTTGCCAGTTCAGGAATGGTTTCATCACAGTCCCGTAAGGCAATAATGCCGGCCACCTGGATGGCCGAGAAAATGCCATAATCAAAATAGCCTTTGATGTTTCCAAGGGCCTGAATAATCCTTTCGTTTCCCACACAATATCCAATTCTCCAACCAGCCATGTTATAGGATTTTGAAAAAGATCCAAACTCCACCCCCACATCTTTTGCACCGTCCGCCTCAAGAAAACTGGGGGCCACATACCCGTCAAAGGTAATTTTTGAATAGGCAAAGTCGTTGATAACCATGAATTTAAATCGTTTGGCAAGCTTTACCACTTCTTTGAAAAATTCTATATTTGTCACAACCCCCGTGGGATTATGGGGATAATTGAGCATGAGAACCTTGGGTTTTGGGTAACAGGATTCGCAGATATTGATGATCCTGTCAAGAAATCCTTTTTCAGGTTCTATGGGGATTTTCATGACAGTGGCCCCGGCAATGACGGCGGCATAAATATGCACGGGGAATGCAGGGGCAGGGACAAGCACGGAATCTCCCGGACCCATGATAGCCAGGCACAGATGGGATATTCCCTCTTTGGAACCAATGGTGAAATAGGTTTGGGTTTCAGCATCAAGCTCAATATTATAATGCCGTTTGTAATATTTTGCGATTTCAATTTTCAAGTGCGGCATGCCAGAGCTTTCCGGATACCGGTGTGCTTTGGGATCTCTTGCCACCTCAATCAGTTTTTCAATCACTTGATTGGGAGTCGGATCCATAGGGTTCCCCATGCCAAGGTCAATGACATCATCTCCCTTACGTCTTTTTTCCATTTTCATTTTATTGATCATTCCGAATAAATACGGGGGAAGTTGATCCATACGGCTTGCAAAACGAATAATATTATTATCTTCCAAAACAAACTCCTTTATAAAATCAAATTCTGTGTTGAAAAAAATCATAACAGATTTTTTAATGATAGGAAAAGAAAAAGAATGACAGCAATATGGCTGGATATCATTTTTCCAGGTCTTTTTGTTCTTGACAAAGGGAGCCTTCCACATGAAGATGGTTTAAATTTGTAGACAAAAACAGAGGTGTTTAGTGTTTAACTGGTTCACGCCAGGCAGGGTAACAGGTTAAATCATGAAAAGGTTTTTTTTAATTTTTCTGGGTCTGATTGTTTTAAGTTTTTTTTCACAGGCCTTTGCACAAGACTGGGCTGAGATTGAAAAGCAAGCAAAGGGTCAAACGGTATATTTCAATGCCTGGGGCGGATCTCAAACCATTAATGAGTATATTCAATGGGCTGCAAGGCAGGTACAAAAAAAATACAATATCCGCGTCATCCATGTAAAAGCAAGCGATATCAGCGATGTGGTTTCCCGCATCCTTGTTGAAAAAGCAGCAGATAAAAAGACAAACGGCAGTGTGGATCTGATGTGGATCAATGGAGAAAATTTTAAGGCCATGAAGGAAAACAAGCTTTTATATGGACCTTTTTCTCAAAAACTGCCCTATTATCAGCTGGTGGACATAGAGAACAAAAAAACATTGCTGTATGATTTTACCACACCAGTTGATAACATGGAGTCGCCCTGGGGAATGGCCCAGCTTGTATTTTCATATGATTCAAAACAAGTAAAAAAACATCCGAAAAACATGTTAGAACTTCTGGCGTTTGCCAGGGAAAATCCAGGAAGATTTACCTATCCTGCTATACCGGGATTTCATGGTACAACGTTTATTAAACAGGTGCTTCATGAGCTGATCCATGATCCAGAAGTGCTGAATCAACCGGTGATCTCATCTAATTTTGAAAAAAACACCCAGCCATTATGGGATTTTCTGGATGCTTTGCATCCTTTTTTGTGGCGAAAAGCAAAAGTGTTCCCCACAAGTGCTTCCCAGATGGTAAGCCTTTTAAATGACAATGAAATTTTTATTTCTTTCAGTTTTAATCCAAATTCGGTCTCCAATGCCATTAAAAATGGAGAGCTTCCCGATACTATAAGAACCTATATTCATACAAACGGCACTATTGGCAACGCGCATTTTGTAGGCATTCCCTTTAACTCATCAGCCAGGCAGGGGGCAATGGTGTTTGCCAATTTCCTTTTAAGCCCCGAGGCCCAGGCAAGAAAAGCAGACCCCACGATCTGGGGTGACCCAACCGTCCTTGATACCCAAAAACTTGTTGGAAGAGATAAGGCCTTGTTTGATGCCGTTCCAAAAGGGATTGCCACCCTGACACCCAAAGAACTGGGCCAGGGATTGCCAGAGCCCCATGTGTCATGGGTTCAGGCTCTGGAAAAAAAATGGCTTGAAACCTATAGCAAATAACAGGAGATAATGACAAGAATGTCTGGACAGGCAAAGGGCCGCATATTTCCTGTCGTTGTTATCAGTTTTGTTTGTGTCACCATTCTGGCCGGTTTTTTTGGAACACTTCTACCCTCCTTAAATTACCTGCCCGTTATCGGGTATACCCGGATTTCATTATCAGCCTGGTTTGAGTTTTTTTCCTATCCTGGAATTCAAACATCTGTTTTTGTGACGCTTTTTTCCGGAATATCAGCTTCTGCTGGTGTTGTAAGTCTTGCCTTTTTGTTTATTACTTTTTCCTATGGAACGGCTTTGTGGAAATTTTTTGAAAAAATCCTTGCACCTGTTCTTTCCATTCCCCATGCAGCATTTGCAATAGGGTTTGGTTTTTTAATCGCCCCTTCAGGATGGCTGATCAGGATGGTTTCTCCTGCTTTGACAGGCTTTACTATGCCACCGGACTGGATTATTCTCAATGACCCTGCCGGCATAAGCCTTACCATTGCATTGGTGATCAAAGAGTTTCCTTTCTTAATTATGGTGACCATGGGTGCCCTGGGTCAGCTTGATATTAAAAAAACACTTCTGGTGGGAAGGGCGCTTGGATATTCAAAAGAACAGATCTGGCTGAAAATTTTAATTCCAAGATTATATCCTCATTTAAGGCTATCCATTTTTGCCGTTATTGCCTATTCTCTTTCCGTCGTGGACATGGCCATTATTTTAGGTCCAAGCTCTCCTTCTTCTCTTTCAGTACTGATTTTAAAATGGTTCAATGACCCGGATGTGAGCTTTAAACTGCTTGCCGCAGCCGGGTCTCTATTCCTTTTTGTTATTGTGCTGTTAAGTATTTTATGTGTTTATCTTATGGAAAGAGCCGTCGTCGTTTTTTTAAGGCCCTGGATTACAAATGGAAAGAGACACTCTTTTCTGTCACCACTTAAACCAATCATTTTTTTTATGGGATGCGGCACTCTGTTTTTCACGGCTGTTTCCTCTGTTATTCTTGTGATCTGGTCCTTGACATGGCAATGGAGATTCCCTGATTTTCTTCCAGCAACATGGACACTCAACTTCTGGGCAAAAGGGCTTATGTCCTCTTTTGATCCGGTTATGACAACTCTTTTCACAGGATTGGCATCGGCTTTTATCGGACTTTTGCTTGCCATCGGCTGCCTGGAGCATGAGGTGGCTGCAGGGAAAACCAGGACCCGAAACTATACTGGTTATCTCCATTATTTTTTATATCTTCCTTTGCTGGTTCCCCAGATCACATTTATGGCCGGTATTCAGTTTCTTTTGGTAATCATGAAGATGGACGGCTATTGGATTTCACTTATGGTTTCCCATCTGCTGTTTGTTCTGCCCTATATGTTTATTGCCTTGAGTGCCACATATCTGGCGTTTGACGGACGGGTGACGGACCAGGCAATGCTTTTGAAAAGATCTTATATAACCGTTTTGTTCAGGGTAAAATTACCCATGCTGATAAAGCCGATCCTGTTTTCTTTTGCCATCGGGTTTTCCGTTAGTGTGGCACAATATATACCCACGATGCTGGTGGGTGCCGGAAGATTTTCAACCATTACAACAGAGGTTGTCAGTATTGCCTCGGGCTCGGATCGAAGGGCCATAGCTGTTTATGCCCTTATTCAGCAGTGTTTGCCAATGATGATGTATGCTTTTGCCATTATTTTCCCGAAAATTTTGTATTACAATAGAAAAGGAATGCAGGTATAAGGAAACGAGTATGTCCCTTGAACT
>JAHJDU010000485.1 GCA_018812385.1 Pseudomonadota bacterium | reverse complement strand
TGGATCAAATTGTTTTTAAATTGATCTTAAAACAGCCATCCGCTCTTTTCCAATGCTCGAAGTACCTTGTCTTGGCCCTGGGAGAGCAAAGTGTCGATATTGCAAATATTGGCATTTCCGACAATTTATAATTTGCTCCAAACAGCATTCCAGTTATTTGTGTTTGACATAAACCAGACATAACCATAGATTGTTACCATGAAATATCTGAATGGTTCATTAACTCCGGGGTAAAAATTTCTTTGCTGGCAACTTATGTGCTTGAATTTGAACTATTTTTAGTTGCTCTGCTTTTAAGATAACTCAATTTTATGGAGAGGAATATGGAAAACTAAACAGTATTGTACCACCGACAGAAGGATGTAGGAATTATTACCCTTAACCGCCCCCACTGCCTCAATGCCATTAATCTTGATTTGCTCAAAGGGTTTATGAAACAGCTTGACAGGGCAAAACAGGATACAAAAGCCCGGGTGATTATCCTCACGGGAGAAGGAAAAGCCTTTTGCGCCGGTGAGGATCTAAAAGAGATGGCTTCCGGCAAAAGCATGGAACAATGGATAGATGAGGCTCAAAGACTCCAGGACGTCCAGCGCATGACCATGAAACTTGGCAAACCCATTATTGCAGCAATTTCCGGATATGCTCTGGGCGGCGGATGCGAGTTTGCCATGGGATGTGACTGCTTCTAAGGCTGCTGTGTTAGGATTTCCAGAAACCACAGTGGGCATGACAGTTACAAGTGCCGGTACAAAACTATTACCCCATCTTGTGGGGCTGGGTAAAGCCAAAGAACTGGTATTAACCGGAGATTTCATTGATGCCTTTGAAGCACAAAGAATCGGTCTTGTAAATAAGGTGGTGGCACCTGAAAATCTCATGACAGAATCAATGGCCATGGCCGAAAAAATTGCAAGCCGTTCACCTCTTGCCACCAGCCTGTCACGAACTGCTCTTGATCATGGGATGGAGGCCAGTTTTGATCAAATCATGGAACTTGAAAAAAGCCATTTGCTCATATGTGTTCAAGCCGGGACAGAATTTGTGTAAAAGCGGCTCAAGGAAATGAAAGAAAACAAAAACCAGGCAGTTTTATAGAAGGATCTGGATGAGAATGCCTTGCGCAAATTCGGTAAAACCATTTTTAATCAACAGCGTGCCATCCTTTTGCGGGAAGGTTGGGATCCAAAAATTGATGATATAGTTGCAGAATTCAATTTAACTGATCCGGTTCAATCCGTTTTTACTTGACCACATCAATTATGAACGGATATAGTTTTGCAAACAATGAGAGCTATTAAAAATAAGCTGCTGATTTTGGCCCAGGATTCGGATTCTTACGCCCAGAAGTCACACATCGACTCTATATTAATGGAAAGACAAACAAAAGCTTAAGTGTTCTTTGTCAGCTATAGAAATGTGTCTAACGACTTTATATGGAAAAGGAGGGAATACACTATGTTTTGTTACCAATGTGAACAAACGTTCAAAGGAACGGGTTGTACAGTCCAGGGCGTTTGCGGTAAAAAGCCTGATGTGGCGGCATTACAGGATTTGTTGCTCTATACATTAATGGGACTGTCCCAAGTAGCAATAGATGCCCGCAAACAAAATATCATAGATGAAAAAATAGGCGTTTTTACGGTTCAAGCCGCATTCTCTACATTAACTAATGTTGATTTTGACCCGGATAGATTTTCCAAGCTGATCCATGAAGCTGTCTTTTTCCGGGAAGATCTTAAAACCAGAATCAAAGACAGTGTCGGAAGTGTTGATTATCCTGACGGCGCTGCAAACCTTACACCCGGAACTGATCTGGAGGAACTGGTTAAACAGGGAGAAACAGTGGGGATCAAAACGTATCCAGCTGATGATCCTGATATCCTTTCATTAAAACATACTGTTCTTTATGGCATTAAAGGTGTCAGTGCATATGCAGACCACGCCTATATTTTAGGAAAGACGGATGACAGTGTGTTTGCCTATGTTCACGAAGGGCTTGCCGCGATCCAGAGAACGGATTTAACCCTGGATGACTGGCTGGGACTGACCCTTAAATGTGGAGAAACCGCTTTAAAAACAATGGAACTGCTCGATGCCGGAAACACAGAAATATACGGGCATCCGGTTCCGACAAAGGTGCCGCTGGGATATAAACGAGGTAAAGCCATCCTGGTCTCGGGACACGATTTAAAAGATCTTGAAGAACTTTTGAAGCAGACCCTGGGAAAAGGGATAAATATTTATACCCACGGCGAAATGTTATCTACCCATGGATACCCGGAACTGAAGAAATACAAACATTTTTATGGTCAGTTTGGAACGGCCTGGCAAAAGCAGATCAAGGAGTTTGCAGATTTCCCCGGAGCAATCCTGATGACCACCAATTGTATTCAAAGACCTCAAAAATCTTATCAGGATAATTTGTTCACATCTGGAATGGTCGGCTGGCCAGGGATTCCACATATTTCCGATTTGAATTTCAAGCCTGTTATTGATCGGGCTCTTTCGCTTCCCGGATTTGTCGAAGATAAAGTTACGGGAGAGGCAATCGTTGGATTCGCCAGAAATGCGGTTCTCAATGTCGCAGACAAAGTTATTGAAGCAGTTAAAGCCGGTGATATCCGGCATTTTTTCCTGGTGGCCGGTTGTGATGGTGCAAAGCCGGGTAGAAATTACTACACAGAGTTTGTTGAAAAAATACCAAAGGACTGTGTTGTTCTGACGTGTGCCTGTGGAAAATACCGGTTTTTTGATCAGGATTTTGGTGATATTGGTGGTATTCCAAGACTGTTAGATGCCGGTCAATGCAATGATTCCTATTCTTCTCTTCAGATTGCAACAGCCCTTGCAAAAGCATTTAATGTCGGCATAAATGAACTCCCCTTATCGTTAATTATTTCCTGGTATGAACAAAAGGCGGTATGCGTTCTTCTGGCATTGCTTCATCTGGGGATCAAAGATATTCGTTTAGGCCCGTCTCTACCGGCATTTTTAACCCCCAACATACTGGGGACGCTGGTAAAGCTGTTTGACATTAAACCGATCACGACACCAGATGAGGATCTGGCTGCAATTTTGAACTAGTTGATTTTTCAGGGGCTGTTCGGAATGTCCCGTTCAGCCCCCTGGCATGTCATTGCTTTTGCGCAACTTGTGGAGCTATGAAACCACATCTTCTGTTTCCTGTGTTTCCAGCAGCATATTGATGTCGTTGACCTTGTTCCGGGTTGCGATGTATCCTTCTTCGATGGCATGCTCAACCTGATCATAATCAAGCATTTTGAGGTCGCCCAGGCGGGGTGTGATTAGAATATCCGGTGGATTAACAGCAAAGTTAACCCGGGTGATTCGGTCCTGCATGATTTGTATTGCAGCGCTGATAACCTTGCGGGTGCCGGGCGGAGTCGGCTTCTTTTTTTCCTGGAGTTCCAGATGTTTCCGAATTGTTTTTTCCACGGCTTCATAACGGGCGGCCAGTTTTTTTAAGAATTCGTTACGGATCTGGGGCGGTGTTATTTCAGGAACAGACTCGGTTTTCTGGTGGCGCTTACGCGATATCAGTTCAGAATCCAGATTAATGGCAATCACGATATCCGCACCCATTGCCCTGGCTACCCCCACGGGAACCGGGTCGACCACCCCGCCATCTATCAGCCATCGGCCCTTGTGGTATACGGGCGCAAAAAGGCCCGGGTAAGACAAGGATGCCCCAAGCGCTTTGAGCAGGTCGCCGGAATCTAAAACCACCTGGTCGCCGGAGTACATGTCCGCAGCAACAACTTTCAAAGGAATCTCCAGTTCGTCAAAATTCTTTTTATCGCTGTGCATACAGAAAAGCTCCCTAAGTTTTTTATCACCGTCTAAGAGCCCAGAACTAATAAGGCTCAAGTCTGAAAAGGAGAACATGCTTTCACCGTCCATGTCAATGACATATCTTTTCAACTGCTCCAGGCCGCCACTGGCAAAAATCGCACCTACAAAAGCACCGACGCTGCACCCAGCCACAAGATGGATAGGGATCTTCGCATCCTGAAGGGCCTCGATGGCCCCGATATGTGCCCATCCCCGAGAGGCTCCGCTTCCTAACACCAATCCTACTTTATAAGTATTCATTATTCCTTAATCCCTGCTGTAACCTTTTTAAAATCAGGACCCCATACCCAGTAGTTAGCTCCCTGGTCCGCGGCCCATTCGACATCAGAAGAATCTATCCCGTAGTTGCCGGCAATACCCATCCTGAAGACCTGTCTCTCAATTACAGGCAAAACCCTGAATGAAAAATCATTATGAATACTATTGTGTTTTGATGTCATTGGAGTTCCCAATAAATATCCTATATATTTTTATATCTGAATGCTATCTGACCTGAAGCATGTAAAATTATAATTGGTAATTCAGTATCAAGATATACTGATGCTGTAAATAGATATTCAATTGTTTTTGCGAAAGTGTATCCAAAAAAATCCCCCCGTTAAATTATTTACATAGCACATTTTGTCCAAATCCTGGGACCAAGTTTAAAAAAACAGGATGAATATATAATTTTACAATAATTATCAATCTAAAATCATCCTTATTTACCAGGGCCCGTGACCATACCATGGTTTCAGGCCAGTCGTGCTTTTGCGCAACCTGTGGGGCTGAAAATACTTTCAATAAATCGTTATTTACCCATTTTGCCAGAACTGGCATTTTGAGTAAATAGAGCAATTTCCCATATACTGGAATGAAAAGTTTTTGCAAATCAAATGGGATTCCTATATTTTTTTTATTTAAATATTAGGTATTTATACCTATATTGCCAAACCTGTTTTAATTTGCTAAAGTTAATAAAAAAAACAGGAGCAATAATGAAAAGTTATCCGACAGCAAATCCTATTCTTGTAATAGATGATGAAGCTTCTATCTTGATGTTATTGGAAAGAATCCTATCAAGAAATGGCTATGCTGTTGATACGGCTGCGAATGGTGAAGAGGGGATCCGGAAAATAGAAAATAATGAATACAGTTTAATTCTTACCGATATTGAAATGTCTGGTATTTCCGGTGATCAAGTTCTTGATTATCTGCGGAATACAATTAAAAAATCAACTCCGGTTGTGGGAATGTCAGGCACCCCATGGCTTCTTGACCAGAGCGATTTTGATGCTGTTTTACCAAAACCATATCACATGAAAGAATTGCTGGATTTGGTCAGTCAGTTAACTGAAAAATGAATATTCTGGAAATTGAAAATTATGCCATTATCGTACCTTACGTGGAAAATGATAATGAAATATTTCTAGAAACTGCCTTTCCAAGCCGTAAATACACAAAACGATACGGCTTAAAGGGGGAATAATGAAAAAAATTAGTAAAAAAGCATTTAAGCCAATTGATCAGGTAGAGAAAGACCTGATGGAATCAATTGAGCGTGATGAGTGGCAGCC
>JAHJDU010000484.1 GCA_018812385.1 Pseudomonadota bacterium | reverse complement strand
TATCCCATGTGGCATCGGGATTTGCCGACTGGGCAATATAGGTTGAAAGTTTGGCAAAGGTCAGATAAAGGACAAGCCCCAATGCCAGAAAAAAAATATGTTTATTGTGGGCAGTTCGTAATTTTTTGTGATCCTTTAAAAACAGTAGGTAAACAACCAGGATGGTGAAAAAAGTGATGAGGGCAATCCCCGTGCTGGAAATAAAAATATTCTTTTCTTTTACCTGTTCCTGGAGGGCCAGAAGTTTTACCAATTGTATTTTGTCTACACGTTCACCTTCCCTTAAAATCATTTCACCGGTTTTGATCTGGTATAAAATGGGTTTGATTTGGTCTTCCTCTTCCTGGATTCTTTTTTCGGTCTCATTTTTATTTAAGGTTATATTGGGTTGCAATAATCTTTGGCACAGATCAACTATCAGGTTGGAAAGATTATAGTTAATATCTTTTAACAGGGGCTGACCTTCGATGCGTACCATGGTTTTTGCCTGATCCGGACCATAAAAGATTTTTAAATTATTGACTGTTACCTCTTCTTTGGAACCAATGGTTCGAAGAATAATTCCCTTGTGCGCTTCCTTTAGTAAAATCTCTTTATTGGCCACAATTCCATTGGTAAGGATTTTTTCAATAATGGTTTTAATTTTATGCCCGATATCAGAAGAGAATTGATCCTTGAATAAAATAGAATAAGCCCCATTGCTGATTTCAATTCCCAGTTTTTCCTCAAAGGCAGGTTTGGTATCCATTACAATGGTAATTGTCGGGTCTGGTTCCGGGTTTTGTTCATTTGTTTTTTTAAACAAGGCCTGGGGGATTTTAAAGGCAGCATCAATGCTGGAAGATATTTTTTCTATGAGGTTGGCATCAAAATCATAAATATTTTTAACAGAATCTTTTACCTCATCCTTTTTAAGGCGGGTGGCTTCTTTATCTTCTACAAAGAAATTTTTCGGTGCTTTGATATCCCTTTGAGCCACATCCCCGAGACTGTAAGAATAGGATGTTTGAGTCTGTCCGGGATGGTGGGTAATGGTAAACAGGACTGTGATAACAATCAGCATGAGCCACAACACATAAGGGGTTGTCTGAAGGAATTCTTTGGCCCGTTTTATGTTATTTTCGTTTTTTTTCATAAGCATCTATAATTTTTGATACAAGTTGATGGCGGACAACATCATCCTTTGAAAAATAAATAAATTCAATCCCTTTTATGTTGGTTAAGATGTTATTGGCTTCAATCAGACCGGATTTTTTCCCCGTTGGCAGGTCTATTTGCGTAATATCCCCCGTGACAATGGCTTTTGATCCATACCCGATTCGTGTTAAAAACATTTTCATTTGCGCTGATGTTGTATTCTGAGCTTCATCCAGGATGATAAAAGCATTATTTAATGTTCTGCCCCGCATAAAGGCAAGAGGTGCGATTTCAATGGTATCCTGTTCCATGAGTGTTTTGGCTTTTTCAAAGTCCATCATATCATAAAGCGCATCATATAAAGGCCGCAGGTATGGGTTGATTTTCTGGGCCAGGTCTCCGGGTAAAAATCCCAAAGCCTCTCCTGCTTCAACGGCAGGTCTTGTCAAAATAATTTTTTTTACGTCCCCTCTTGAGAATGCAGCCATTGCCATGGCCATGGCAAGATAGGTTTTTCCTGTCCCGGCAGGGCCAATGGAAATAAGAATGTCATTCTTTTGAATTGCCAGGACATATTTTTGCTGGGAAGGATTCCGGGGGGTGATGGGTTTATTTTTTATGGTTTTAAATATAGTGGTTGAAAAGATATCTTTTAAATGGGAGTCGTTATTGTTTTTTATGGTATTGATCGCTGCATCAATATCAGCTTCCTCAGGGGAAAAATTATCTTCTAAAAGAAGATAAAGCTGGTTGATCAGTTTTTCAGCAAGATCTACATCCTGAGAATTGCCGTTAACCAATAATGAATTGCCCCGGGTGTCAATCTCAACTTTAAACGCCTCACAAATTTTGACCAGGTTGTGGTTGTGATGGCCAAAAAGCTCCCGGGCAAGAGTCAGGTTTTGAAACGTCAAGTTTTTCATGGCCTATAGGGTGCATTTTATTTGTTTAAAGGTCAATAAAAAACTTGACTAAAAAACGTGTTAGTTGGTATTGAAGGCCACGGTTAACCAAAGCGAAAAGGGGGAATATGAATGCTTTTGATATTGCTATAATTGTTATTATTTCGTTTTGTTTGATACGGGGTATATTTAACGGGCTAGTAGGGGAGGTGTCTGGAATCATCGGAGTTTATACAGGGTTTTACTGTGCCTATACATACTATCCTCTGATAGCGGTCTATGCTGAAAAATTTATTAAAACTTCTGATACCAGAAATCTTATTTCTTTTTTTATTTTATTTTGTTCTATTTTAATCATTGTTAATCTTATTTCTCTATTGATTCGTAAAGTTTTAAATCTTGTTTTTTTAGGTTGGGTTGACAGGGGTCTTGGTCTTTTTTTGGGTGCGGGCAAAGGTATATTGGTGGGTTCCGTACTTTTTATTATGATCACAACGTTTTTGCCAAAGGGCGCAGGCATTTTAGCGGGTTCAAAATTTTCTCCCTATGTTGCACAAGTATCCAAAGCCATGACCGTTTTTGTTTCTAAAAATACCAGAAAAGATTTTCTAAAACGTCTGGAAGGAATTCAAAAAACTTGGAAACTTTAGAGACGCTGTTTGCCATTGTCCGAACATTAAGAAGTGAAAACGGGTGTGCCTGGGACAGAAAGCAGACACCTGAAACCATGTGGAAATGCCTTGCAGAAGAAACATATGAACTGGAAGAGGCTATTGCAAAACAAGACATGCAACATGTTTGCGAGGAATTGGGAGATGTTTTGTTTCAGCTTGTTTTCATTTTAGAGATTTTCCAGGAAAGACAAGCCTTTACACTTTCAGATGTTGTTGAGCAGGTGGCAAAAAAAATGATTCGTCGTCATCCCCATGTATATGCCGATGCCAAGGTGTCAACAGACCAGGAGCTATTCCTTCAGTGGGAGGCAATAAAAAACATTGAAAACAAGGGGAATGGGCAGAAAAGAACATCTGCGCTGGATTCTGTTCCCAAAGGTATGCCAGCTTTAATTCGGGCATTAAAAGTATCCAAATGTGCAGTAAAAGAAGGGTTTGACTGGGATGATATCCATGGAATACTGGATACAGTCAAAGAAGAAATTAAGGAATTTGAGGCTGCCTTAAAAAGCGGAGATCAAAATGAGGCAGCCATGGAATTCGGAGATATTTTGTTTACCCTTGTTAATGTAGCAAGGGTTGCCCAGTTTCACCCGGAAACAGCTTTATCCAGTTCTACTGCCAAATTTGAAGGCAGATTCAGGCTGATGGAAAAAGAATTAAAAGAAAATGAGGTCAGGCTCAAAGACCTTTCAAAACATCAGATAGATCTGCTGTGGACCCGGGCAAAGCAATC
>JAHJDU010000483.1 GCA_018812385.1 Pseudomonadota bacterium | reverse complement strand
AACGATATATAAAAAATATTTTAGCAGATTTTAAAAAATTTAATCCCGGGGTTTGAACAAAATTTTTTTTGATGATGTATAAAAAACACTCTAAAAATGCTTCAAAAAGCCCGGGTATTTGACGGTAGGCAAAACACCTCTTGAAGAGGTGCATAAATTACTGTCAAAGCTAGATTCTATAGGCGGAGCTGGGAACGGGGCTATGTTGTTTTAGGGGCTGAAAAGAACCTGTCCAATAAATTTATTGGACAGGTAGAGTCAATTTTCAAAACCTCCCCAAACCGTTGAAATGGCGGTCTTTCCTTAACAATGATCTAATTTTATTAACCGACATTCCCTCAAAAGTTCAAGAAGTCTCAATTCTCTTTCATAATGTTCAATGGGCTCAGGATCCAGTAACATCTTGCAACTGAGCATTTATCCTTCCAGCTGAAACCGCCATTACAATAGATTGTGCAGCACCCATTTCATCTTCGTTGATTCCTTCTTCCTTAGCAACGCTAAGGTAATGTTCCATTCAAGGATAACAGCCAAGTGCCATGGCAGTTGCAAAATGAATCAATAAAGTTGTTTTGGAATCAAGAATATCATTATTCCGTGCAGAATCATAAAAAGAACGATAAGCTTGCTTTTGTTTTTCTGGCAACATGTGCTTCTCCTTATTTTATATTTAGTGTCTGACCGATTGACTACATCCTCAATTATGTGTTGAAAAGAATTCTTTAGCATGAATTATTTCCCGGGTTTTATGTCCTTACCAATTGAAAATGCATCACCTAGCTTATTACCGATACCATGGTAGGTTCTACAGGATGGTGCAAAAATGATCGGTTGCACTTTCTCGATATCAGGCAGTCCTTCATCATTCAACACAGAATCATCTGCCTTAACATCAAGAATCTCACCAATAAACTGTGTATGTAATCCTATCTCAAAAGTATGCAGGAGTTTACATTCCAGTATCAAAGAAAATTCTTTAATGTAAGGCGCATTGACCAAATCGCTTTTTACTGGAGTGAGACCTGTGGCCTTGAATTTATCCTCATTTTTCCCCGTTGCCATGCCCAGGTAATCAGCCTCTTTAACATATTTCTGGGATGGAATGTTTAAAGTATATGCCTTGCTTTGAACAATACAATTATAACTATAAGTGGCTTTACGCAGTGACACAGTTACGCATGGGGGTTTGGAACAACAAATACCACCCCAGGCAGCTGTCATGGCATTGGCTTTCCCATCCTTATCGTATGTAGCTACTATAAGGACAGGTGCGGGGTAAACTATGGTTTTGGCGCCTATTGATCTTTTCATCTTTACCTCTTTTTCTTTGCAGTCTTTTGGGCTGGAGTTAATTTTTTATGTAATTATTTTCCAATGCCCGCTTTTTTTGATCCGATCCTGGATGTCTGATTGATGCACCTTTAAATCTTTATCCTGCTCCCGTTTATTATTAATTAATAGTACATTTTTAACTTTTCCCTGATAACTTCAATAGCAAATTCACGGATAAAGGTATACTTCTTACAAACAGCAATTATAGCAAAATTGCAGGCAATACAGGAACTTTAATATTTATTGTTTTTAAAAGCGAGGAAAAAAATTGAGGTGCCTTATAGAAGATGATTTTTTTGAAAAGTGCATAAATTGCTGTCAAAGTTAGATTATAAGCGCCTATCCCGGAGAAGCAGTTTTGTTTGTTACGCTTTTTCCCACCATCCACGGGTAATTTATATACACCTGGATACATTGTCCGGGTAAAAAGTACACACTATCACAAATTCAATATCAATAGTTTATTTTGCATAATTTTAAATATATGCTGTAAATTCAATTTATTAAAAGATATTTTTCTTTTTGGCATACCCTTTGCTCTATTATGTTTCAATAAATGATCAAAACGATCAATTAATAAACTAAAAATTGGAGATTATTATGAAAAAAATAATTTGCTTGGTAATAATGTTTATTTTATTTGCTTCTGCCGTAGTTTTTGCTGAAGATGCTTCATTTGTCGGACGTATTACCCAGATCGAAGGTAATGAACTGCTTCGATATGTTGAAGAGGAGCAGGATTGGGTTTCCCTAATTGAAGATTCGCCATTCGGGGTTAATGATCTTTTATATTCCTCTGAAAAGACAAGGGTGGAAATAATTATTCCAAATTACACTCTTTTAAGAATGGGGGAAAACACACAAGTAAAAGTTGAAAGACTTGGAGCCGATATTACATCTATACACTTGTTATCCGGCATTGCACGTTTCCAGAGTTCCGATTTTCAGACCAAGATTGAAGTTATTACTCCATTCGGAAGCGCCCACTCTTCAAATAAAGCTGTCTTCGACGTTATAGTTGGAGAAAATTCTGCGGAATTTATCGCCCTGAAAGGTCGCTTGGACTTTGTTCATAATTCCGGTGATGCTAAATACAAAGTCTTAGCAGGCTCATCAGCATTGATCGCCAATAATATTGAAATATCGACATCTGAACCATTGTTAAATGTCAACTGGAACAACTGGAATTACATGAGGGATAATATCTGGCAATCCCGTTTGAGCAGTCCAGAGTCTCAAAAATACCTGCCAAACAATCTCGCCTATGAAGCCTATGCGCTTGATAAAAACGGAGTTTGGGAAAACGTCTATTATAGAGATAAATACCACAGGTTTTGGCGTCCCACATCCGTGGCAGTTGGTTGGTCGCCTTACTCAATGGGCCATTGGACACTTTGGAATGGCGACCAGTGCTGGATCCCTGCAGAACCTTTTGGCTATGTTACTCACCACTATGGTAGCTGGCTTTTTACAAATGGACATTGGTATTGGACGTCCCCGATTGTAAGCATTAACTCATCTACTGTCGGCATCAGCTTTGGTTGGTACCCTGGCCGGGTTTCCTGGGTCAGCAGTGGCAGCTATATTGGATGGTATCCTTTGGCTTGGCATGAAAAGTATTATAGCAATCGCCATTGGGGCCGTTACAGTCACCGATTTCCCAAACAACCCAGATACAATCTTCATCAATCACACGTTAATTACGCTCACGCGATTATTGTTGCCATTGATCAGCTTTATCGTCACCGGGATTATCGTAAAGTTCGGTTGCCTAATATTCAAAAAGACAAAATTAAGACGGGATACCGTTCTGTTGGCAGGATAAATGATATCCGAAAGATAAAACAAGACCGTGGAAATCATCATTCTTCTATCAGTCCTCCTCGCATTCGACCACATAACTCAGCATTGGAAATAGCTAAAATACAGCAACAGCAAAAAAGGATCCCAATTACCAAATCAAGAGATTTAAGACAAAAGAAGCTGGTAAAACAGGCGCACATTGCACGTCTGATTACTCCTCCACGGATGAACCAGGAGAAAAAAAATGGTGGGCAACCCATAAAGATCCAGAAACCGCTGCCACCGACCAGGAAAATACAGCAACCACAGTCCATAAAAATACAGAAGCCACAGTCATCACCACCCAGGAAAATACAGAAGCCACAGCCACCACAGCTCAGGAGAATCCAGGAAGTACAGCCACCACAACAAGGAGAATCCATAAACCACGAGCAAGAGGAACAAAAAAGAGGCAGGAAATAATAGTATTTAACTGGGTCTGAACAAAAATATATACATTACCTACAAGCTATGAAGAAATTCCATGTCTTTAACCTGGGTATTTTTTGTTCCGATCACCAGGATTTCTATTTTATTATTCTCATTTTTTGTAAAGTAAAGACGGCCATTATACGAGAACAAAAGTTCAAAACAAGCTGTTTTATGCTTTTTGCCGGAAAAAACCTTTCTTTTTACTGTGACCTGATCCGGATTTCGATCTAACAGGAGGATACATTCTTCTGCCTTTATCTGCTGATCGCCGTTTAAATTTAAAAATCCTGAAATCGCCCTTCTGTTCATTTCAATATCCTTGTAAAGCACAGCAAAGCGTTTAACAATAAAATCAAACTCGTTTCTTTTGTTTTTAGAACTTTTCCTTCTTTCATATTTTCTGATTTTTGACTTGAGTTGATTGATTTCTTCATCATTCTTATGTTTTAACTCAATAAATGAATTAAGCTGGGCTTCAAGGAAAACGATTTCATCAAACATCTCTTCTTCATTTATTTTTAATTTCTTTTTGTCATTTTGGTACTTGGCGTTTAAAGATTTGATATTTTCAAACAAGTCCTGCCGTTCTTTCTTAAGGTTTTCCAAGAACTTTTTATGAGCCTGCTCCTCTTTTTGCAAATCATCAATCAAAGCTGCTTTTGCTTTCGTATCGCGTGTTGCCCTTGAACTGCCAATTTTATAAAAAATTAAAAGAATCAATATGGCACCACTGAAATATACAAATAAAATAAAATTATCCATATTGGAACCATCCCGTCTGTTTTAAGAGCAGAATATCACCGTTTTAAATGGGAAATATTTCATTTTGTTTCCAAATTATCTTAAGATCTATTATAGCGAACTCAAATTTTATCTTATACCCCATTAATTATCAAGGCATTAAAAGACATATACCTATGATCCTGCCCAGATTATTTGATTTTTATTCCCTTGAAAAATCAGGCCAATTCGCCTATATTTCTTTTTGCTCTTTTATTATTTTAAAAAACAAGATGATTCAACTAAACTATTGGAGGCCGTAATGAAAGCCAGTTTGAAATTCTTTTTTATACTTGTTGTTTTTTGTTTTACTCTTGGCTGTCAATCTGAACAGGAAAAAAAAGAAGCCTTTTTTCACAGCGCAGACAAATACTATGCCCAAAAAGAATATAAAAAGGCTGAAATTGAACTTAAAAATGCCATAAAAATAGACCCCCAATATGTTCAAGCCAATTACCTTTTAGCTGAAACCATGGTAAAACTAGGCAATTTAAAAGGGGCTTTTGGACAATATTCCAAAGTTGTCCAATTAGATCCTGACAACCATGATGCACAATTAAAACTGGCTGAATTCCTCTTCCTTGGCAAACAAATCGAGCCTGCTATGGAAAAAATCGTAAAAATCCTTGAAAAAGACCCTCAAAATATAACAGCCCTGCATCTCAAAGCCCAGATTTATTTACTGGAAAAAAATTATGATAAAGCCGGTTTTGTTTATGAACAAATTTTAACCAGTGACGTTAATAACATTGGTGCCCTGCAGAATCTGGCCAGAATTAAAGAATTTGAAAACAAGTCTGATGAAGCAGAAAAGCTTCTTTTAAGGGCCATTGGGATTGATGGACAAAATATAAATTTATATTCTGCCCTGGCCGGATTTTACATTAAACACAAGGCATTTCAAAAAGCAGAATTTCAACTTAAAGATGCCGTTGCAAAAAATCCCGCAAATGAACACGCACATATTCTTCTGGGTGGATATTATTTTAGTCAGAAAAAACATGACCTGGCTGAAAAAGCCTATCAGGACGCAATTAATACAGGAAATAATGCCGTAAAATCCCATATGGTCCTGGCAAATTTTTATGATAGTATTCAACAGCCCGAAAAAGCTTTGGCTTCATATCAAAAAGCATCTGACCTGGAACCTGAAAATTTATCCATCAAAAACACCATTGCAAGGTTTCATTTCAATCATAAGGATTTTGATAAAGCCCATACACTTGTCGATCAAATCCTTGCCAAAAGACCGGAATACGCTCAGTCCCAATTACTTAAAACTGAAATCCAGCTGTTAAATAAAAATTTTGATGATGTCTTGCCTTTGGTTGAATCCTTAGAAAAAAATGAACCAAAGTCATTTATGGTTCATTATTTAAAAGGACTGTATTATATCGGCAAAAATAAAATTGATCCGGCAAAAGCATCTATTATAAAATCCATTGAACTGAATCCAAAATTTTTAAAAGCCAGGCTTTTAATTTCAAACCTCTATCTGTCTGAAAAATCCTATGACCTGGCACAACAACAGGCAACCGATGCCCTTGATCTTGATCCAGACAACTATAATGCCCGGATCATCAGGGCCAGTGCCTTAATGGGACAAAATAAACCCGGGGATGCAAAAGAAGATTTTTTAAAACTGATGGAACTTTCGCCGGAAAATCCACTTGCTTACTATCGGATGGGGCTTTTACAGGGCTCCTTAAAAGAATATGATTCAGCCTTTGACTATTTTTCCAAAGCCTATGAAAAAGACAATTCAAGATTGGACGCATTTTTACAGATCATCAACATCCATGTCCTGAAAAAAGAATTTAACAGCGCCCATGAATTCTGCACCAGGCAATTAAATATTATTAAAGATAGCAATACTGCAAGGGCTGTTATTCATAATATCCAGGCACAGCTTTTTTCAGCACAGAAAAATCTTGAAAAAGCAAAACAATTTTTCACTAAAGCCATTGGGGCAGATCCGCAGCTTACAGAACCGTATAATGCGCTTGCAAAACTATATTTGTCAAACAAAGAAAATGACAAAGCCCTTGAACAATATGAGTCACTTTTAAAAATCAATCCAGACAATGCCTTTGCCCACATGATGATTGGAACCATTTATGATCAAGAAAAAAAATATGAAAAAGCTGCTGCTCACTATGGCATGGCCCTGAAAATAAATCCTGATTATGCCCCGGCAGCAAACAATCTTGCATATTATCTGGCAGTTCATACACAAGATTTTGACAAAGCTCTGGAACTGGCCCGGAATGCCAAGGAAAAATTTCCAGAAGACCCTGCCATTGCTGATACCCTCGGACTGGTATATTTTCAGAAAGGCTTATATGAAAATGCTGCGACCGAATTTATAGATGCCCTGAAAAAACTAACTGATAATGCAGAAATTCATTTTCACCTTGGCCGGACTTATGCTAAAAAAGGGGAAAACCAGCTTGCTAAAAAATATTTAAGCCGCGCCCTGGAGCTTAGCAATGACTTTGAAGGGCATGAAGAAGCAAAGCAATTGATTAATGAACTGAATTAATATTATTTAACACATGAAATTTCAAAACATAACCTATACAATTCCCTGGAATCTTTTTTTGATCACCCTGGGAAGTCTTATCGCCGGCATTGGCCTGAAAGCAATTGTGATTCCCAATGGGATGATTACTGGCGGATTTTCCGGTGCCGGCATTCTGGTTTTTTATTATACCAAAATTTTTACACCAGGCATCTGGTATTTTATTTTAAATATCCCGGTCTTTATCTTTGGATGGATCTTTGTCAGCAGGCGCTTTTTATTATACAGTCTTTATGGTGCCATCGTCCTGACCCTTTCCATTGATTTGATCCGCTTTGAAATCCCGGTCAAGGATCTGATGCTGGCAGCCATTGCCGGGGGAGCCATCATTGGTGCAGGTTCTGGTATTGTCTTTCGTTCCCTGGGTTCTGCAGGTGGCAATGATATTATCGCAATCATTTTAAATCAAAAATTTGGAATCCGCATTGGCACATACAATTTTTCTTTTAATTTTGTATTATTCTTTTTCAGTTTTGGATTATTGGATACAGATTTGATTTTATATTCCATGGCCATGAGTTATATCACCTCCCAGGTAATTGAATATTTTATAACGCTGTTTAACCAGAGAAAATTAATCTTTATCATCTCAAATAATCCCAGGCAGATCGCCGATGAAATCATGAACAAACTTAATAGGGGTGCAACCTTTTTAAAAGGAGAAGGAGCATACTCTGGCATGGAAAAAGATATCATCATGATGGTTGCCAATACCTTTCAGATCAAACGGGTAGAGGAAATTGCATTTACCATTGATCCCGACGCCTTCTTAATCACCGAAAACACCTTTAACGTACTTGGGAAAGGCTTTTCCAAAAGGAAAGTCTATTAACTCGTGCCTGACCAAAATCTGAAAATTTATTGACCTTTTTTATTCATAAATAGTGTGCAGTTTCGGATCAAAGGCCTCTCTTATGCCTTCACCGATAAAGGTGACCGTCATAAGGGTTATGACAAGGGCGGCTACAACAGAAGAAACAATCCACCACGCCTCCATATTCTGCCAACCCTGGGACAATAATTCCCCCCAGGAAGGTGTCGGGGCAGGCAGCCCAAACCCTAGGTAATCAAGTGAGGTTAAAGCGACGATCCCCCCTGAAATGGCAAAGGGAGCATAGGTCACAATAACGGAAATGATATTGGGGATAATGTGTTTAAAGATGATCCGTGCATGGGATGCGCCAAGGGTCTGCATTGCCAGGATATATTCTTTTTCCTTTTCCTTATAGGTCATGGTCCGCATGACCCAGGTAATGCCTATCCATCCGAAAAAAGCCATGATTAAAATTAATATCAAAAAATTGGGTATCACAATGGAGGCAATAATAATAATTACATATAAAAACGGGACATTACTCCAGATTTCAATGATCCGCTGGAAAATTAAATCAAATTTCCCCCCAAAATACCCCATGGAACAGCCAATGGTAATACCGATGGTATAATTCAGGAGCAAAAGAACAAAGGAAAAAATAATGGCTGTTCTAAAGCCGTATACAAGACGCGCAAAAATATCCCTGCCCACATTGTCCGTACCTAAAAAATGATTTTCTTTAAAGGAAGGGGGAAACGGCGGATATGAATTAAACTTTAAATCATTCTCATAAGGGTTGTAGGGTACAGGGGGCATGACAACGAAATTTGAAGTGTTTTCAAATTTTGTTTTAAGATCCCGGTAATTGGTTTCATATTCATAGCCAAGCCCAAACACAGAGCCCGATATCATTTGTGTATAGGTTGGAAAATAAAGTTCGCCGTTATAATAGACCATTACAGCCCGGGAATTGATGAAAACCTCGGCGAAAAATGACACAAAAATCATGATAAACAAAATAACAAATGACCAGAATCCCCTTTTTATGGATCGAAACCGCTTGATTTTTTTTAAGGTGGCAGGATTCATAAATATCATTTAAACCTCACCCTGGGATCTACAAAGGCAACGCAAAGGTCTGACAAAATATTACCCACCATAAACAACAAAGAAGAAATAACAAGGATACCCATTACCACAGGGTAATCCCGGTCCAGGATGGATTCATATCCCAAAAGTCCCATGCCATTGATATTGAATACTTTTTCAATCAAAAATGATCCCATTAAAATAATGGAAATATTATTCCCAAAACTGGTTGCTATGGGGATCAGGCTGTTTTGCATGGCATGATTCAGTACGGCTTTTTTAAAGGGAAGGCCTTTGGCAATGGCAGTCCTGACATAATCGGAAGACAAATTGTCCATCAGGGTATTTTTCATCAAAAGCGTCATCACTGTAAAAGAGCCTATGACATAGGAAAATAATGGCAAGATGGTATGCCAGGCAATGTCCCTGGCTTTTTCAAACAAGCTCATCTCTTCAAAAAATTCAGATACAAGGCCTCCTAAAGGGAACACATCATAATTGGATGAAAACAATACCAGCATAAGTACGCCTGCCACCCATCCTGGAATGGCATACCCCATGAAAACAATAATGGAGGTGATATTATCAAACCCTGTTTTATGCCGGACGGCCTTTGCCAGGCCAAGTGGAATGCAGACCCCGTAAATCATGATCAGGCTCAGGATACCAAAATAAAGGGAGATGGGAATTCTCTCTTTTATCATATCCCAGACCGGATCATAATAGCGTGTGGATTTGCCAAGATCCCCTCGCACCACTTTTGACAGCCAGAGAAAATAACTGGTCAATATGGGTTTATCAAACCCGTAATATTCTTTTAATTTTTGAATTTGTTCTTCAGAAAGGGGTTGCCCGCCGCTGGGACCGGATGATGTGGATGATCCACTCTGCCCTGTCTGCATGGCCCTTGTATCGGAAATAATTCTTTCAATGGGGCCACCGGGCACAAAACGAGTGATGGTAAACACCATAATGGTGATACCGATGAATGTCGGTATCACCAGAAGCAATCGTCTTATGAAATATGCGGTCATGACATAATTTTAAAAACAGATTCAAGTGCCTGATCAAGATTTTCAGGCTTTGTACCACCGGCCTGGGCCATATCAGGACGGCCACCGCCGCCACCACCTACTATTTTGGCAGCTGCTTTTACAATATCTCCTGCCTTAAATTTTTTTGTCAAATCATCCGTCACAATAGAAATCAATAAAGCTTTCCCATTGGATTGGGCGCCCAGAAGAATGACTCCAGAGCCTATTTTTGTCTTGAACTTATCAGCAAGATCTCTTAACTGGGAAGGGTTTTCAATCTCCACCCGCTTTGAAATCACTTTGATGCCTTTTATTTCTCTTATAACATCATCAATATTTTCAACAGACTTTGACGCCATTTTTGCCTTTAAAGATTCAAGTTCTTTTTCAAGGCTTTTCTTATCCTTTAATAAGGCCTCAACCTTTGATACCACATCCTCTTTGGCCCCTTTTAACAGACCTGCAGCTGATTCAATAAGGCTTTGTTCCCTGTGAATATAATCAAGCGCTATTTGACCGGTTGCCGCCTCAATTCTTCGTATGCCGGAGGCAATCCCGCCTTCTGACAGGATTTTAAATAACCCGATATCACCTGATTTATTTGTATGGGTTCCTCCGCAAAGCTCCTGGGAGAATGAACCCTGGGATACAACCCTTACCACATCCCCGTATTTTTCTTCAAAAAGTGCTATGGCCCCTGCTTTAACAGCCTCATCAATATTCATCTCTTTTGTTTCAATTGGATGATTTTCACGAATCCTTAAATTGACCTGATTTTCTATGGCTTTGAGTTCTTCTACAGAAATAAAAGAAAAATGGGTGAAATCAAATCTTAATCTTGTGTCCGTCACAAGAGAGCCTGATTGTTTTACATGATCTCCTAAAACATTTCTTAAGGCTGAATGCAGAATATGGGTGGCTGAATGGTTTAAGGCTGTATTATGCCTTTTTGAAGCATTCACCTTGAGTATAAATGAATCTCCTTT
>JAHJDU010000482.1 GCA_018812385.1 Pseudomonadota bacterium | reverse complement strand
CAGCAATCGTCTTTCCATTGTAAGGATCGCTTCTTCATCATCCACGAGCAGAATTCGCTCTTTTCCACCCTGTATATGTTTTTCAGTTTGAAATTTTGGTTCTTCAGAAAAGCTCTTTTCCACTGGGAAAAAAACATTGAACTCAGTACCTTTACCAGGCTGGCTTATAACTTGAATATCACCATTCATGTTTTTAACAATACCATGAACCACAGAAAGCCCCATTCCAGTACCTTTGCCTATTTCTTTGGTGGTAAAGAATGGGTCAAAGATTTTTTTTATTAAATCTTTATCCATGCCTATGCCTGTATCAGCTATGGTTAAACAGGCATAGAGCCCTGGTTCTATATCAGAATTTATCAGGTCAGAATTTATCAGGTCAGGTTTCCCAAATTCAATTTCTTTCAGACTGACTTTCAGTTCCCCGCCTGTTTCTTCCATGGCATGATAAGCATTGGTTGAAAGATTCATTACAATCTGATGAATTTGCGTGGGATCAGCTTTAATCACACCACAGTCATCATCGATATCCTGTATAATTTCAATTGTTGCAGGGATTGTAGATCTTATAAGTTTTAATGCCTCCCTGATAATCGGTTGCATTTTCATAAATTTCGATTCACTGCTGCCTTGACGGGAAAATGTGAGAATCTGTTTTACCAGGTCTTTGGCTCGCAAGGCGCTGGTATAAATCCCATTAAGACTGGCTCGAAATTGACTGTCTTCCGGGGCATCCTCGAGCAGCATCTCTGCATACCCTAAAATAGGAAAAAGAATATTATTAAAATCATGGGCAATACCGCCTGCAAGGGTACCGATGGATTCCATTTTTTGAGATTGTGCAACTTGTTCCTGAAGCTGTTTGACTTTTTGTTCAGATAACACTCTTTCAGTAACATCCCTGCCAATGCCACTTATATATGGTTCACCACCATCCGGTTTGACCAGGAAACTTTGATACTCAAGATATATCTTTTCCTGGTTTTGCTTAAAATAACACCCAATGCCCTCATGATATCCCTGTTTCTTGACCACTTCCAGATACCGGCTGACAAAACCAGACTGAAGTTCCGGTTCCATGAACTCGGCTGGACTGCGGCCCAGAAACTCATCCATACCATAGCCAAAGAGCCTGTGCATGGCCGGATTGGCTGACGTAAAACGTCCTTCCAGGTCCTGTGTATAAATCAAATCACTAATTGAGTTAAAAAGTCCTCGAAATTGTTGTTCTGATTTTATGAGTGCCTGCTCAATCTTTTTTTGATCATCAATATCCCGGCCCACGGCAACAATAGTCTCGACATGATTATCTTTATTCAAAATAGCCGTGTTCAGCCAGGCCTGCCAGCGAGGGCCATCCTTTGTCAAAGCGCGCGCCTCAAGATGAGCCGTATAAGGAGGTTTAAAAACACTTTTAATGATTTTTTTCACATTATCATGATCAGCTTCGTGGATTAACGGCATAAAGGTTTTTCCAAGTAATTCCTTTCTGGTTTTCCCAAATGTATTGCAATAGGACGGGCTCACAAATTGAAACCGGCCTTCAGGATCAAATTTTACGATCATATCTGTCTGGTTTTCAACAAGAAGGCGGTATTGCTCTTTAGTTTTTTCCAAACCATACTCAGCCTGTTTTTGGCTTGTCAGCATCTTGTTGGTTATTACTGCTATATCTTTGAATTCCCTGAAACGAAGATCATCCGGGTTTATGACAATTGCAGATGTGGTTGCATCTTTTAAAGAGAATGAAAAGGTTTCAATCTCTTTTGTGATTTTATTGGATATACGTTTTGACCAGAAGTAAACTAAACATAATAACACTGCCAGGATCAATAAACTTTGGAGAATTCTTTTTTGAAGTCCAATAATTAATGCTGTCTTGTTTCCTAAAATAGTTTCTTCAATTGTATCAAGATAGACACCCGCACCAATGGTCCATTCCCACTCAGGAATTCCCTGAACAAATGAAATTTTTGGTGATGGAACCTTTGTGTTTAATTTGTGCCAGGAATAATAAACAAATCCGCCTTCAGGATTCTCAACAGCTTTTATCTGTTCCTGGATAATTTTAACACCATTGGGATCAGTGAGATTCCAGATATTACCGGAACCCATAGTAATTTTGCCATTGGAAAAAAGAGACTGCCCTTTATATGTACTGCCGAAAAAATATCCATCAATACCAAATCTTAAATTTATCAAACGATTCAGAACTTCCTCTTGAATCTGTTCTTTTGCTTCATCAAGGTATTCGCCTGCACCAAAATACCAATCCAATGGTTCAAAATATTTTACAAAAGATATTTTTGGATAGCTTATGGAGGGATCTTTGTCAGGTTTTGTCCAGTAGTGTTTAACAAAGCCTTCATTTTTACTTTTAATTACTTTAATTTCATCTTGAATTGCAAAATTTCCCTTGGAGTCCTGCAATTCCATTAGATTTTCCCCTTCGAATTGGGGTCTGACAGGGTATAATTGTTCAATCCCATCCATTGAAACAGCAAAATAATATCCATGACCGCTATTAAATCGAATGGGCCTTAAAGCGTCCTTGATCATTTTTATAATTTCAGGAATATCTTTTGAATCAGCGTTTTGTCTATAGATATTCATTGCTATCATATGGGCTTCATAAACCCGTTCTTTAAGTGCAAACTCAAGTTTTTGCTCAGATTGTATCCTCATGTCATTGATATATTTTAAAACACCCGACACTTCGTTTTTTAGTATTATTTTTTGGGATCGGACATGGTCTGAGCGTAAAGATT
>JAHJDU010000045.1 GCA_018812385.1 Pseudomonadota bacterium | reverse complement strand
ATTTTCTTTGGCCAATATATTAAGACCTTATTCAGAGTACATTAAGACCGCACTTAGAAAACAATTGAGAACTATCAACTGAATTTTTCAAATGGCATATTTTGTGCATAATGCATAATTAAAAGAAAAGTAGTTTTTTAAGAAAACATAGACAATTAAAGGAAACATATCATGGCGGGTAGAAAAAGAACTGTTGAAAGGCGCAAAACCAGGCGATATAAAGCTGTTGATGGAGCCTACGCTGCCATAAGTCCCAAATCTCATAAATTAGGGCAGATAATTGATATCAGCATGGGCGGACTTGCATTCAAATATATTGATACAAACAATGATGATATAACTAATGATGACGCAAAAAACCAAAGCCATACGCAGGAATCAATTTTTTTAAGCAGTATGGGATTTTATGTGGGTGATCTCCCATTTAAAACCATTTCAGATGTGGAAATCACAAACGCACCATCCTTCAGTTCAATGAAGGTTAGAGAAAGACATGTACAATTTGCCGACTTAAGTTTTAAACAGCTCTTTGATCTGGATTATTACCTTAGGAATAATGTTTCTGACCCAGTGGAAAAACTTCTTGAAGAATAAGACCCATAATATAATTCATATGGTTTAAAAAGTTTTCTTTTTTGATTCTCCAAAATATTCAAAAAAACCTTTTTTTTAATCTGCACTATCCCCAGGCTTTATAACAATCAATGCACTATCATCAATGTTTAAATATTTTTTTGCGAGCAGCATCAAATCATCTTGGGTAATGGCATTGTAGTCATGCATTATGGTATTGGCCCAGTCAAATTTTTCCGGATAAACTGAAGCATTTGCCATAACAGAATTTAACCAATAATTATTGGTCTTTCGAATAACTTTTAAATGATTCAGAACGGGCTTTAATGCCAGATCTGCTTCTTTTTTTGTGATGCCATCCATGATAATAGAATTTACAATATCTTTAATTTTATTGTAAACAAATGTGTGCTTTTCCGGTTTCACCTTGGCAACCACATGCAGTATCCCATAATTTTTAAAGATCTTTGACGGATCATTATAGGCATAAGGGGAATAAGTTGCACCTAAATCTTCTCTAATAACAATTCTCAGCCTTTCTGAAAAAACTCTGGACAAAACAGACAACTGGCGGGTTTGCCTGATATTCCAAAAATCATCTGTTAAAAATGCAACCCGAACAACACCTGAATCAATCTTGGTCTTAATTTTCAGTTCAAGCTGTTCTCCTTTTGGGAAAATTATTTTTCCAGCAAGGGTGAATTTATCTGGAAAATTTTTCCTTTTTTCCAATGCCCCTAAATATTTTGAAGCCAGACCAATGATATTTTCTTCATCAAAGTCTCCAATAATGGATACTTCAACAGGTGAATTTTGAAAATATGGGGCAATCCAGTTTTCAATATCATTCAGAGTATACTGATTTATTGTATCTGGAAGAGGCAAACCAAATCGGGTATCATTTTTGGCAAGAAAAGAATCTCCTTTTATCTTCATGATACCTTCAGGCGTTCGCATAAGGCTGTCATATTGCTGTTTATAAAGCGTTTTTGTAAGATCCAGAGCTTCAAGCCTGTATCCTGGATCATTTAAATAATGATAGATGAGTTGAAAAATAAGTTCTGCTTCTTTTGGATCACTGGAACCGGATAAAGAAAAATAATTATCATTCAATTGAAATCCGATACTGACCTTATTGCCGGCCAGGGCTTCTTCCAGTTGATCTGTATCAAGATTTCCAAGCCCGCTTGCCTTTAAAACACCCTCTCCAAGAAAGGCTAAACCAGGCTTGGATACAGGCTCGGATTTTTTGCCGTCTCCAAAACAAACCTTAAATAAGAATTCATTTTGCTTATAATCTGTTTTCTTTAAATTTAATCGAACATTATTATCAAATTCAATTGATGTAATGCCAAGATCTTTTACATTTTCTTGTTTTGATAGTATTCCAAATTTCAAAGAAGGCAATTCAAGATAAGGGAAATTACCCGATTCAAACCCTTTATATTTGTCAGCCTTACCAGTCTTAGCTTTTGTATAGGCTTCAAGAATGGTTGATTCAGGGTCCTGGGTATTAATTTGAGCATTGCCGGTGACCAGTATCAGTCGATGTTTTTTTGACCATGCTGTTTTTAGTGCCTCGTGGGCATCCTGCAGGGAAATCGATTCAATATAGGGTTTTAAAAGGTCCTTTTTCTGTTGTGGAGATAAAATCAGTTTTTTCCCATTCACGGCTTTTAAAATATCTTTGGACAAGTCATGACTTTTTTGTGTGGCTGCCTGATTAACCTGTGTTTCAAGTGAAGAAATGAAATCAGCTTTAACTCTATCCAGCTCCTTTGTGGTGAATCCATATAAAAGCCCCTGTCTCAAGGCTTTTTCAATCTGATTAAGCCCCTTTTCCCACTTATCCGGCTCACACCCTGCACTAATGGAAGACATTGAAATATGATGCAAAAACAGGCCGGAAGAAATAGCAGCTTCTGAGAAGTCAGCAGTTTGTCTGCTGACCATTCTGGACAACCGGTTTTGTAATATTGAATTGGCAAGATGTGTTAAAGTCTTTTTCTTGAGCATATTCTCGGTTTGTGTTTCAAAGGGTTTCCAGGAAATGGCCTCTATTGTAATATCCGTGCTGCCGGATTCCGGTTCATAATGATAAAAAGACTTTATCCCCTTGTGTTCCTTCCATTGGGTTGTTAATGCCGGTTTTATAAAGAAGGCCCGGGGTTTCAGTTT